>JAILDF010000267.1 GCA_024689585.1 Oribacterium sp. | reverse complement strand
CTGGCACGCTCCTTCTTATCGGCCTTTTCCGTAGGCAGAAATGCTTCAAATGCAAATCTTCTGGTGGGAAGGGCAGAGATGGTGAGAGCGGTGATGGCTGCAGCCGGTCCCGGAAGGGAAGTGATCTGAATTCCGGCTTCCGCCGCCTGTCTCACAAGCTCTTCTCCGGGGTCCGAAATACAAGGTGTACCCGCATCTGTTATGATGGCAATGTTTTTGCCGTTAAGCATGTCCGAAACCAGAGTTTTTGCCTTATCAAATTTATTGAATTCGTGATAAGCGGTCATGGGAGTATGGATATCGAAATGATTTAAAAGCTTTATGGAATTTCTTGTATCCTCGGCCGCAATGATGTCTACCGACTTAAGACAGTTGATGACTCTGTAAGTGATGTCATCAAGATTTCCTATTGGTGTTGCGCATATATATAAGGTTCCCGGCATGGTGTTTTCTCCGATATATTCAGTATTTTTTATCAGCATGGCATGAGGTTTTGTATTTCTGTCATGACTCATATGCCCATCATAGCACATTAACTAGGATTTTTTTGCGTAAAGATTAAGATTTACGCACTATGCTTGCAATTATAGTTTAGCTCTGTTATATTACACTCTGTATTTTCGAGAGGCTCGTGAGAGTCTTTCATTTTATATATAAATAAAAATAGAGTATAAGAGTTTTTGAGGAGATAGATCATGAAGAAATTTATTGCGATGCTTTTACTTGCAATAGCAGTACTTTCAGTTGTGGGTTGTGGCAGTAGTAAGTCAAAATCAAGGAATGATGAAACTGCTAAGGAAAAGACCGGAGAAACGGCACCTGACGGTAGTAGTGTAACAGAAACCACAGCAGAGGAGACAAACCCTGATAACGGACTTCCTCTTTCAAAGCAGCCGGATCCCAACGCTCCTGTTGTAGATACAGTTGTTGTTTATGCTATCGTTAACGGAAGTATGTCCCAGGTTATGGATTCAGTTGACGAGCTAACAGAGCAGGCGCTTCTTGATAAGCTTATCGAGCTTGGAACCGTAGGAGCATCTACAAAGCTTGTAAGCTTTGAAACAGAGGAAACAGGAGAGACACAGCCTGCAGGTCCGGGAGCTACCGCAGATCAGCAGACTCTGACCATCAAAAAGGGTAAGCTTGTACTCAGTGATTTTGAAGCAGGCGAGAATTTTGATGAGGAAACAGCAAAGCAGGCTGTTGCAGATACATTTGCACTGAACTATGAGCTTTCAGAGTGCGAAGTTGTTATTGAGTAAAATAAAATCATATGACGAGAGGTCTTCCTTTTGGGAGATCTCTTTTTTTCGCCATAAGGCCGTCAATCCACCGGGGAAGGTTCTCTCCGGCGAGAACCGTCCCTACCGGCGAGAACCGTCCCCGGTGGATTGTTTTGGGGAGGATGTGGTAGAATAGATGAATATATGGAAAGACGAAGGGAGAGGACAGGAAAATGAAATTGGAAAGCAAATCCGGAATCATGGATTATAAGCAGTTTGCAGGATTTTTAATGACGCTTGTCATTTGTGTATGTATATGCGGTGCCATAAATACAAGGGCAGCCGGAGTGGAAGCATTGGCAAATGCAACAGGCGGGCTTCGGGGAGTATGGTTCTCTTATATC
This sequence comes from Oribacterium sp., assembly GCA_024689585.1. Taxonomy (GTDB): domain Bacteria; phylum Bacillota; class Clostridia; order Lachnospirales; family Lachnospiraceae; genus Oribacterium. Next base: position 14,985 of record JAILDF010000267.1, on the reverse strand, counting down.
AACTGGTCGGAAATGCCATCGGATGAGGCGGCCTTTAAAAAAGAGGCAGATAAGGTGATGGAGACAATAGCCGCAAACGGCATGAATGCAATTTTCTGTCATGTTCACAGTCACACGGATGCCTACTATAAATCGGATATTTTCCCGGTTTCAAAGTTCCTGCCTACAAACCCGGATAAATTTGATGCATTGGGATACATGGTGGATTCTGCCCACAGACACGGAATAGAGTTCCATGCCTGGCTTAATCCTTACAGAGTTACCGGCTCCATGAAAAAATGGGAAGAGGAAAAAGAGGATTCCATTTCCAAAAGGTGGTATAACAACCCGGAAACCAACAGAAATGTTCTCCTGTTTGACGGAAGCTACTATCTGAATCCTTCAAAGAAAGAGGTACGTGACCTTATCGTTTCCGCAGTTCAGGAAGTCATGACAAAATACGACGTGGACGGAGTTCAGTTTGATGATTATTTCTATCCGGGACTCGGAACGGGAGCTGACACAAACTTCGATTATCAGGAGTATGTTGAATCAGGAAGCACCCTGCCTATAGCGGAGTGGAGAAGGGATAATGTTTCTGCCCTTATCGAAGCCGTTTACGCAAAGGTTCATGAAATAAAACCAAGTGCCGTGTTCGGTGTGAGTCCGGTGGCACAGCTTAAATACCTTAAGAGTAACAGAAGCTACTTTGTGGATATAGATGAGTGGCTTTCATCGGATAAGTATGTGGACTATATATTACCCCAGATATACTTCGGATTCGAGCAGAAGACCGGAAGCGGAGCAATATCCGATGCAGCTTATGAGGTATGTCTTAATGACTGGATAAATCTCATGGAAAAGAATAACAGCAAGGTGAAGCTTTACGTGGGACTCGCCCTCTATAAGTGCAATACCGACAGCTGGGACGGGAATGATATCCCTGAGTGGCTGAGATACAATGACATCCTGGCGAGAGAAGTGCTTACAGCCCTGGGAACCGGAAAAGTATCCGGCTTCGGAATTTATGCTTATCAGAATCTTGTGGACAGCAAGGTTATAAAAGAGGTGGAAAACCTGAGGAAAATATTCCTTGGGGCCTAAAAACGGCAGTAAACTTGCTTTTTAAGAGTTCATATCTTATATTAGTTAAGTTAAATTACCGAAAAATGTTGATTTTTCAATGTTTTTCGGGTAAATAAGCAAATATAAAATAAATCAGGTTACCTTTCATTCGGGTAACCGGAAAGAGTGAAACATGGAAAAGAAACCGTACTATATCACTACAGCGATAGCTTATGCTTCCGGAAAGCCGCACATCGGAAATACTTATGAGATCGTGCTTGCGGATGCTATCGCTCGTTTCAAGAGATTTCAGGGTTATGACGTAAGATTCCAGACCGGAACCGATGAGCATGGCCAGAAAATAGAGTTAAAGGCAGAGGCAGCAGGTGTAACACCAAAGCAGTATGTGGATAAGACTGCCGGAGAAATTAAGACCATTTGGGATCTTATGAACACTTCTTATGACAAGTTCATCAGAACAACAGACGAGTACCATGAGAAACAGGTTCAGAAGATGTTCAAGAAGATGTATGACAAGGGTGACATCTATAAGTCTGAGTATGAGGGCTGGTACTGTACACCCTGTGAGTCCTTCTGGACAGATTCACAGCTTGTGGACGGAAAGTGTCCTGATTGTGGAAGAGATGTTGAGAAGGCAAGAGAGGAAGCTTACTTCTTCAAGATGAGCAAGTATGCAGATCGTCTCATGAAGCATATCGAGGAGCATCCCGAGTTTATCCAGCCGGTTTCCCGTAAGAATGAGATGGTAAACAACTTCCTTAAGCCGGGTCTTCAGGATCTTTGCGTATCCAGAACCTCCTTCAAGTGGGGAATCCCTGTGGATTTCGATCCAAAGCACGTTGTTTACGTATGGCTTGACGCCCTTACAAACTATATTACCGGTCTTGGCTATGATGTTGACGGAAATAACGAGGAACTGTTCAATAAGTTCTGGCCCTGCGACCTTCACCTTATCGGAAAGGATATCATCCGTTTCCATACACTTTACTGGCCTATCTTCCTTATGAGTCTTGATATACCTCTTCCAAAGCAGGTATTCGGACATCCATGGCTTCTTACAGCGGCAGGAAAGTCACAGGAAGGCATCAAGATGTCAAAGTCCCGTGGTAATGTTATCTACGCTGATGATCTGGCAAAGCTTTTCGGTGTTGATGCCGTAAGATTCTTCGTTATCCATGAGATGCCTTTCGAGAACGATGGTGTCATCTCCTGGGAGCTTATGGTAGAGCGTTATAATTCAATGCTTGCCAATATCCTCGGAAACCTCGTTAAGAGAACCATCTCCATGAGCAACAAGTACTTTGATGGTGTGGTAGAGGATAAGGGTGCTAAAGAGCCTGTTGATGAGGATCTGAAGACTACTATTCTTAATGCGGTTAAGACTGCAACAGAGAAGATGGATCAGCTTAGAGTTGCAGATGCACTTACAGCTGTTTTCGATATCTTCAGAAGATCAAACAAGTATATCGATGAGACTGAGCCATGGGTACTTTCAAAGGATCCTGAGAAGGCTGACAGACTTAAGACAGTTATGTATAACCTTACAGAGGCTATCAACATCGGAGCTTCTGTTCTCGAAAGCTTTATGCCTGAGACAGCCGAGTCCATCCTTAAGGAGATCAATGCTGAAAAGCGTGCTCTTTCCGATATGGATAAGTGGGGACTCTTCAAGTCGGGAACAAAGGTAACAGCAGAGCCTGCAACACTCTTTGAGCGTAAGAAGGAAGAGGATGTTATGCAGGAGGTTGAGAAGATCGAAGCTGAGCAGATGGCTGCAGCAGGTGTTCAGGAAGAAAAGGCAGAGGAGACTTCTTCAGAAGAAGCAGAGGAGGGAGACGGAATGCCTGAAACCATTGATGAGAATGGTGACTGTGCTCCCGATACAAAGGTATCAGATCCTGAAAAGAAGGCAGAGATAACCTACGATGACTTTGCAAAGATCGAGTTTCGAGTAGGAAAGATCCTTCATGCAGAGGAAGTAAAGAAGTCAAAGAAGCTTCTCAAGTTCAGGGTTCAGGTGGGATCTGAGACACGCACCATCTTAAGCGGTATCAAGAAGGCTTATAAGCCTGAGGATCTGGTTGGAAAGCGTGTTATGATCGTTGCAAACCTTGCTCCACGTATGATCGCAGGTGAGGAATCACAGGGCATGATCATTGCGGCAGAGGATGATGACGAGAATATCGCTCTTATGACACCGATGAGCAAGATGCCATCGGGCTCTATCATTTGCTGATAGAAAAATATAAGGATTATGGCAACACATCATAGTGTACTCAAGAGTACAAAAAAGAATATTGGTATTTCGGGTGGGACACTGAAGTTTTTTGCTGCTTTAATGATGACCGCATATTATTTTGCGGTCATCATTATCCATAACGGAAAACTTTACGGCTTTGTTGATGAGTACTATCAGATGGCCATCGCCACCGAAGAAGGAGCCATGTGGCTCAGATTATATGATTTTCTGGTAATATTCCGTCATTTCAGTTTTCCTATTTTCGCATTTCTCTTAGTCGAAGGTTTTATACACACTTCCGGTTTCCGGAATTATTTCATCAGAGTTTTTATCGTTGCGCTCATATCAGAGGTTCCCTACGACCTGGCATTTTTTAACGAAACCATAAATTTAAATCATCAGAATCCGGTGTTTACACTGGCAGCAGGCCTGCTGGTAATGTATTTTATGAAAAAATGGTGGAAGCAGCCCCTTCAGAAATGGCTGGCTGTGGCCGTGGGATGCGGAATCGCATATATTGCGCGCTTTCAGTTTGGATGGTACGGAGTCCTGAGTATCGCTCTCATGTACAACTTTAACAGAGAAAAGGTATTCCAGATGCTCGGCGGTGCCGCATCTATTGCTGTTGGAAGCATATCGTCCAGGTTCCTTCCGGTATTGAGCTTTATTCCCATAATGCTCTATAACGGAGAAAGAGGAAGGTTTAGTTTTAAGTGGTTCTACTATATTTACTATCCACTTATGCTGACAGCTTTTTATGCAATGATCTATATCGGAGCAATGGTTAATATATGATAAAAGATGTTATGATTTTTGATTCCCATGCTCATATGAATGATGAGAGCTTTGAGGAAGACAGAAGCCAGGTTATTGAGAATCTCGTGAGTTCCGGAATAGGGTATTTCACTGAGATAGGCTTTGACATGCCATCAAGTATTAAGGCGGTGGAACTGGCAGGAAGATATGCCAATGTTTATGCGGCGGTTGGCTTTCACCCCGATCACAGTGACAGATGCCGGGAGGAAGACATTATACAATTAAGGAAAATGGTCGAAGAAGACAGAGTGGGAATCTGCGGTGTTCAGGGAGATGCCGGACATGGAAAGATAGTTGCCATCGGAGAAATAGGTCTCGATTATCATTACACCAGGGAAGGCATCGTCGAGAGAGCTTTGAAGGCCGGAAAAGAGGCTGCACCGGAGGAGCTTGAGAGCGCAGATCCGGAGCCTGAGATCCAGAGGGAGACCTTTGTAAAGATGCTAAGGCTTGCAAGAGAGCTTAAAATGCCCATAAATGTCCATTCAAGGGATGCTGCGAAGGACACCTACGATATGATCGTTTCAGAAGGCGGATATGAAAACGGCGGGATAATCCACTGTTTCGGTTATTCCCTTGAAATGGCAAAGCTTTATGTGAAGCTTGGAATGTGTGTGGGAATAGGCGGCGTTGTGACCTTTAAAAATTCCAGAAAGATAAAGGAAGTTGTGGAAAACATCCCGATTGAAAATATCGTTTTGGAGACGGATTGTCCTTACATGGCACCGGTGCCTTTAAGGGGAACCAGAAATGATCCGAGAAATCTTGTATATGTGGCGGATAAGATCGCTGAACTTAAGAATATGACCGCTGATGAGGTTATCAGGATTACTACTGAGAATGCCAAAAGGGTTTACAGGATAAAATAAAAAAAGAATCCTCACGGATTCTTTTGAATTTCTGAAAGCCGAGTGGGCAGTAGAAAAAATAGGCAGCTCATACCGATATCGGAGATATGGCAAAAGCTGTATTTTATCAAACAAAAAACTCCGGAGTTGAGTAGGTGGATCCACGTCACATGGGAGGATCCTCTTAGTGCTGCTACGTTCCCGTCCTGACACGGTTCGAGGGACCCATTGCGTGGGGCCCAAACAACCCCGAAGCAAGTTGAAGTATACATGAAAACATTGTAATTGGCAATAGAAGTCTGAAAGTAATCTTTTGAACTTAACCGGTGATTCAGGTACCTGACAGGAAATAATCTTCCCGCACCTGGCACACGGAATTATTGTTGTTTTAAAAGGAGAGGAATATAGTTATGAGCTTTACAAGCTTGTTTTTCGTAACGATATTCTTTCCGGCGTTTACCCTGATTTATTTCCTTATGCCGGGAATAAAACAAAAAAATATATGGCTTCTCCTGGCATCCCTTGTGTTTTATGCCTTTGGAGGCCTTAATTATCTTGTTCTGATCATAGCATTGGCAGCCTACGCGTGTCTGACAGGTAAGATGATCCAGAGGGCTCTGGACAGGGCAAAGGCTTTAAATCCCGACTACGAAAAGGGAGATGAGGAATTTATGAGTCCTCAGGCCCAGAAATCCATCGAAAAGAATAAAAGGATCGCAAAGACCTGGCTGATAGCAGGTATAGTTGTTCTGGTTATAGTCCTTGCGGTGTTTAAATACACAAGATTCATATTACAGGATGTACTTGCTTATAAACTTGATGGAAAGCTTGACGAAGAGATCATAAGGATCGGCCTGCCTCTCGGAGTGTCTTTTTACACCTTTAAGCTTATAAGTTATGTTTCCGATGTTTATAATCAGAAGACCAGAGCGGGAGACTTCTTCCACGTGCTTCTGTATACAGTGATATTTCACCAGGTTACCCAGGGACCTATCTCCAGATACGGAGAGCTTAGTTCACAGTTTGATAAGAGAAAAGTTTCTTATGAGGGAATCTCAAACGGTATATGGAGATTCACCATAGGCATGGCAAAAAAGACTCTTATTGCCGATCACTGCGGAAAGCTGTGCGAAGCATTTCTGCCTTTGACCGAAAATGTATCCTATTCGGTTTTCGGGGCCTATATAGGTTCGTTGTTTTACATGATGCAGCTGTACCTTGATTTTTCCGCATATTCCGATATGGCTATCGGTCTCGGAGAAATCCTGGGGCTTGACTATCAGGAAAACTTCAACTATCCCTATATAGCTTCCTCTGTAAGGGATTTCTGGAGACGCTGGCATATCTCTTTAAGCAGCTTTTTCAGGGATTATGTCTACATCCCCCTTGGCGGAAGCCGTGTGGGTTTCGGAAGACTGATGCTTAACCTTCTTGCCGTGTGGGCCCTTACGGGTTTATGGCATGGAGCCAGCTGGAATTTCATCCTGTGGGGATTATATTATTTTGTCTTCATAGTGATTGAAAACCTTTATCTCAAAAAAATGGGTAAAAAGGAAAAAACCGGAGGTCCCGGTGTGATAATGGGAGCATTGGGGCACCTCTATACCCTGGCGGTAGTCTTTTTCGGATGGGTGCTTTTCAGGATAACGGACTTTCATAAGCTGTGGGAAGTAATGAATGTTTTGCTCGGAAGAAGCGGAAGAACCCTCTACACAGCATCAGAGGTTCTTACTCTCAGGGGCAATGCTTACTTCGTGATCCTTGCCGTAAGCTTTTGCACCCCTTTGTGGAAGCAAATAGCTTTGACAGTAAGAAAAAGACTGCACAGCAGCCAGCATAAAGAGGCTCTGGAAATGCAGAATCTTGAAGATGAACATCAGCTTCATGAGCAGGAAGAGAAGGATCACGAGCTGGTTGAAAAATTCAGCTCTGAAAACACCGGTATGGTTGATGAAGTAAAGAAGCAGGATATCGAGAGCCATGAACGAATGGTGACAAGACTTGAAAACCGTATCAAAAAAAGAAAAAACGAGCGTGTAATGAGAGAAGCCCTGTTTTACGGGATGAGAACCATCTTAATGCTTATATTTCTGTTTGTTTCTATTTTAGCTATGGTGGGAGCGAGTTATTCGCCGTTTTTATATAATCAGTTTTAATTATTGGCCGATAAGTCTGATGAGTTGCTCGTATTTTCGGCAGGTCAGAGATTACGGCTGAAAAAGTATTGATAGATGAGTGATAACAATAAACCAAAAAAGAATAAGATCAGCAAGGAAATAAAGAAGAAGGTCTTTAAAAGCTACGGAGCCAGATTTATGTCAGGTGTTGCCATGGTTGCCTTTGCGGGACTCTTTTTTGTGGGAATCGTGGTTTCAAGACCGGAGTACTCCGAATCGGAAAAACGACCTCTTGCCAAAAGACCCGCTCCGGAGATGATCACTATGATGAACGGAAAATTCTTCACTGATCTCAATAAGTGGTTTTCCGATACATTTCCTTACAGAGAGGAGCTTCTCTCCCTGGAAGCCGGTATAGAGGACTATTACGGAGTGGGCGGAGAAGCATATTATGGCAACAAGGCATCGGTGGTGGAGGATACCATACCGGAAACCGCGGAATCTCTCGCTCCGGTGATACTTATGGAGAGCCCGGAGGAGACCGGGGAAGCTCCAACGGAAACAGTAAATGAATTTGAGGAACTCATAGAAACCAATTCAGACGGAACGCTGAAGGTTGACACTACTCCAAAGGAAAACGTGGAGATAGCAGGAGAACAGGCCGGAAATATCTACGTAAATGACAATAAGGGTTACGAGATTTTCTATTACAATCAGGGCGGTTCCGTTAAGTATGCATCTGTTATAAATACTGTTAAAGCCCTGTTCCCGGAGGCCAATGTCTATGACATGCTGGTACCCAACAGCTTTGGAGTGGAGCTTGACCCGTCACTTCAGGAGGAGCTTGGATCCGGAAACATGCCGGATGCCTTTAACTACATCTATAGCCTTATGGACCCTGCCATACACAGGATTTCGGTGTTTGATACCATGGTGGCTCACAAGGATGAGTATATCTATTTCAACACTGATCATCACTGGACTGCCCTGGGTGCTTACTATGCTTACAGAGATTTTTGTAAGGAAAAAGGCATTGAGCCTCATGAACTAAGCGAGTTTCCTTATGTGGATTACCAGGGCTTCTACGGAACCTTCTATTTTGCCACAAATAGATCAGAGCAGTTGAAGGCCAATCCGGACCATGTGGAAGCCTGGATACCTTTAGGTACAAATGATGCTATAATAACAATTGAAACCGGCGAGGTTAAGAACAGTAATGTGGTAAATGATGTGACAGAAGCCAATGCCGGAAGAAAGTATAACTGCTTCATCAATGGGGATAATCCATTTACACAGATTACAAATCCACATATAACAGATGGTTCAAGCTGTGTTCTGGTGAAGGAATCCTATGGCAATGCCTTTGTCCCCTTCCTTGTGGATCATTATGAAAATGTCTACGTGGTGGATTACAGATATTATAAAGACAATCTTTCCGACTTTATCACTGACCATGGTATACAGGATATAATCTTTTTAAACAATGTTCAGGCAATTACTGAAAAAGTGTCGGGAATGATTCTTAGTATTTTTTCTTAATTTTAATGTAGGTTGCAAAAAAGGAAGCTTTCATTTATAATTCTAGGGATTATGGATATAAAGGTTTAGTATACTCTTTTGCTGATTATACTACTTACTTAAGGAGATATATGGAACAGTTTATCATGAAAGGCGGAAAACCCCTTCACGGAGAAGTCGTGATAGGCGGGGCAAAGAATGCCGCATTAGGTATAATTGCCGGAGCGCTTTTAACAGATGAAGATGTTACGATAGAGAACCTGCCGGACGTAAGAGACATTAACGTTATGCTGGAGGCGCTGAAGGAAGTCGGCGCCACAGTTAAACGAATTGACCGGCATACTGCTCTTATCAATGCTTCAGAGGTACAGGATGTTTCCATAGATGATGAATACATACGTAAGATCAGAGCGTCTTACTATTTTATAGGTTCATTGCTTGGAAAATATCACAAGGCCATAGTTCCTCTTCCGGGAGGCTGTGCCATAGGTTCGAGACCTATCGATCAGCATATCAAGGGCTTCAGGGCTCTGGGAACCAATGTTGAGATCAAGAACGGTTGTGTTCAGGCGGATGCACCGAACGGACTTAAGGCATCACATATTTATCTGGATGTTGTGTCTGTAGGAGCTACCATTAACATTATGCTTGCAGCAGCTCTTGCCGAAGGCAGAACTATCATTGAGAATGTTGCCAAGGAGCCCCATATAGTTGATGTTGCAAACTTCCTGAATTCCATGGGAGCCAATATCAGGGGTGCAGGTACGGATACCATCCGTGTCAAGGGTGTAAAGAGACTTCATGGAACAACCTATGCGGTTATCCCCGACCAGATAGAAGCCGGTACCTTTATGTGTGCGGCAGCAGCAACCAGAGGCGATGTACTTATCAAGAATGTTATTCCCAAGCATCTGGAATCAATTTCGGCAAAGCTTATTGAAATGGGGAATACTGTTTATGAGTACGATGAGGCAGTACGTGTCATCGGTTCGGAGATACAGCATCCTACAGATGTAAAGACTCTGCCATATCCCGGATTCCCTACAGACATGCAGCCTCAGATGTCGGTTACCCTTGCACTTGCAGAGGGCACATCTGTGGTGACGGAATCTATCTTTGAAAACAGATTCAAGTATGTTGACGAGCTTGCCCGTATGGGTTCAAACATAAAGGTAGAGGGTAATGTTTCTGTTATTGACGGTGTGAAGAAATTCACCGGTGCCAGTGTCAATGCCCTGGACTTAAGAGCCGGAGCGGCCCTTGTTATTGCGGGACTTTGCGCTGAAGGTATAACAACGGTTAACGAGATCGGTTATATCCAGAGAGGATATGAGCATTTCGAGAAGAAGCTTCAGACTTTAGGTGCAGAGATATCTCTTGTGAATTCAGACAGAGCTGCACAGAAGTTCAGGCTGAAGATCGGATGATACAGGGAAGTACCGGTCGAAGTATTTGCGAAAATTAAATATTATATTATAACTGAGAAGGAGACTGGTTGGGATGCTCAACAGTCCCCTTCTTCTTAGATACAGGGTTTAACCGGAAATGAACCGGGGAAAGTTGAATCACTTTCTTTGAAAGGGGATAATTTTGGAAATCAAATTTATTGCATTAGCGTTATTTATCCTGATGTATGTTGTTATGATCGTGAAACCGGACTGGAAGATATTCACAATATGGGCAGTGGCGGTAGCCTTTGTGGCCCTGGGTATCATGCAAAGGGATCTCATCTACATCCTTTCGGTGGTAAACTGGAATGTGCTTATGATGATCGGCGGAACCATGCTGGTGGTATTTTTCTTCATTGAATCCAGGATGCCCAATCTTCTGGCGGATATAATTCTGGATAAGTGTCCTAATGTAATGTGGGTCATCATACTCATGTCACTGTTTTCCGGTGCGGTTTCGGCATTTATCGACAATGTTGCCACAGTTCTCATGATAGCGCCGGTTGGCCTTGCCATATGTAAGAAGCTGAATATCTCACCGATATCCATGATCCTTTCAGTGGCAGTTTCTTCCAATCTCCAGGGTGCCGCTACACTGGTAGGTGACACAACATCTATCATGCTCGGTGATTATGCGAATATGAACTTCATGGAATTCTTCTGGATGAAGGGACGTCCCGGAATATTCTGGGCCGTTGAGTTAGGCGCTTTGATGACAGTACCTGTAATGATGTTCCTTTTTCATAAGCTCACCCAGCCGGTGGAAGCAAATGAAAAAACCGTTGTGGAGGATAAGTTTCCTACCATCGCACTTTGCGGAATAGTTGTATGTCTCATTATCGCATCCTTTATACCGGATACTCCATCAATAACAAACGGTGCCATATGTATGGTCATCGCGGTGATATGTCTGATTTATGATTTTGTTACCAAGAGAAGCATTACAAATCTCAGACGTGCCATTGCGTCGGTTGATTTTGAAACATTATTTGTTCTTTGTGGTCTTTTCGTGGTTATTCGCGGAATAACCGATGTAGGACTTATAGATGATGCGGCAAAACTCATAGTAGATGCAGGCGGAGATAATCTGTTTTTACTGTACACCATCATAGTATGGGGTTCTGTATTGTTTTCTGCCTTTATCGATAATATTCCGTATGTTGCTACCATGCTTCCTATACTGACGGGTATTACCTCTCTTCTGGGTATCGAGCCTTATGTGCTTTACTTCGGACTTCTTTCAGGTGCTACCCTGGGAGGAAACATTACACCGATAGGGGCAAGTGCCAATATCACGGCAGTAGGTATGCTGAAGAAAGGTGGTCATGAAGTGTCCTTTGGAGATTTTATGAAGATAGGGCTTCCTTTCACATTGGTTGCAGCTACAACAGGCTACCTTTTTATATGGGTTTTCTGGCATTGAAACAGCCGGTCAATATTTCGCCATTTCAGATGATTTTGATGTATTGTGGATATATGGAAGCTCTGTAAATAATTAAAAGAATGTTAAAAAAATATCAATTTGTATTGACAAGGAGAGATTTTGGAAATATACTATGTCCATAGATTGATAAAAAAATAACAAACGAATCAGAATAGATTCGTAAAATTATTTTTCAGAAACTATTGTTGCCACAGAAAAGAGGAAATCACATGAGTAAAGTAAAAAATCCGGAAATTGTAAATGACATGGATTCATTGCTTCAGAAGATCCAGGTAGTTCGCGAAGCTCAGGAGAAGTTCGCAACCTACAGTCAGGAACAGGTTGACAAGATCTTCAATGCAGCAGCTACAGCAGCAAACCAGATGCGTATCGAACTTGCGCAGATGGCTGTAGAAGAAACAGGAATGGGCGTAGTTGAGGATAAGGTTATAAAGAACAATTACGCAGCTGAGTATATCTACAATAAATACAAGAATGTACAGACCTGTGGAGTTATCGATGAGGATCCTGCATTCGGAACAAAGACAGTTGCCGAGCCTTTAGGACTTATCGCTGCCGTTATCCCTACAACAAACCCTACATCAACAGCTATTTTCAAGACATTACTCTGTCTTAAGACAAGAAACGGTATCATCATAAGCCCACACCCAAGAGCTAAGAAGTGTACAAGCCTTGCAGCAAAGATCGTACTTGACGCAGCAGTTGCAGCAGGTGCACCTGAGAACATCATCGGATGGATCGATGAGCCTTCACTTGAGATGACATCAGAGATCATGCATGATGCTGACTGCATCCTTGCTACAGGCGGACCGGGAATGGTTAACGCAGCTTACTCATCCGGAACACCGGCTCTCGGAGTTGGTGCAGGAAACAACCCATGTATCATCGATTCTACAGCCGATATCGAGATGGCAGTTTCCTCTATTCTTCATTCAAAGACATTTGATAACGGTATGATCTGTGCATCAGAGCAGTCAATAACCGTTGTTGCAGACGTTTACGATAAGGTAAAGAAAGAGCTCGAGTACAGAGGTGCATACTTCCTTAACAAGGAGGAGCGTGAGAAGGTTGGAAAGACCATCATTATCAACGGCTCCCTCAATGCAAAGATCGTTGGACAGCCTGCATGGAAGATTGCTGAGCTTGCCGGAGTAAAGATCCCTCACGACAAGAAGGTAATCATCGGAGAGGTTTCCGACAACACAAAGGCAGAGCCATTTGCACACGAGAAGCTTTCACCGGTTCTCGGAATGTACAAGGCAAAGGATTTCGATGCTGCTATTAAGAATGCAGAGCTTCTTCTCATGGACGGAGGCCCGGGACACACAGCATCTATCTTCATTGATCCCAGAGAGACTGAGAAGATTCATAAGCACGCAGTTGCAATGCATGCCTGCAGAATACTTCTTAACATGCCGTCTTCACATGGTGGAATCGGTGATCTCTATAACTTTAAGGTTGCTCCTTCTCTTACACTGGGATGCGGTTCTTACGGCGGAAACTCCGTATCGGAGAACGTTGGTATCAAGCATCTTTTAAATTACAAGACAGTTGCAGAGAGGAGAGAGAATATGCTCTGGTTCAGAACACCTGAGAAGGTTTATTTCAAGAAGGGCTGTATGCCTGTAGCCCTCAGTGAGCTTAAGGACGTTTACGATAAGAAGAAGGTATTCCTGGTAACAGACTCCTTCCTTGATCAGGCAGGATACATCAAGCCTATAACAGATAAGCTTCATGAGATGGGAATCGACTACAGAGTATTCTCTCATGTTCAGCCGGATCCTACACTTGCAAATGCAACTGAAGGTGCTGAGCAGATGGCACGCTACAATCCTGACACCATCATCGCATTCGGTGGCGGTTCAGCAATGGACGCAGCCAAGATCATGTGGGTTCTTTACGAGCATCCTGAAGTAAAGTTCGCTGACATGGCTATGCGTTACATCGATATCCGTAAGAAGGTTTACCAGTTCCCTAAGATGGGCGAGAAGGCTCTGTTTATAGCTATCCCTACATCTTCTGGAACAGGTTCAGAGGTTACACCGTTCGCGGTTATCACAGATGAGGAGACAGGAACCAAGTATCCTATCACTGACTACGAGCTCCTTCCGAACATTGCCATCGTTGATACAGATAACATGATGACACAGCCAAGAGGACTTACAGCTGCATCCGGAATCGACGTACTTGTACACGCTCTTGAGGCATACGCAAGCATGATGGCTTCACCATATACAGACGGTCTCGCACTTCAGGCTATGAAGAGAGTATTTGATTACCTTCCTACAGCCTACAACGAGCCTACAAACATCAAGGCACGTGATGAGATGGCCAATGCTTCCTGCATGGCAGGTATGGCCTTCGCCAATGCTTTCCTTGGAATCTGCCACTCCATGGCTCACAAGCTTGGTGCTTACCACCACATCCCTCACGGACTTGCGAACGCACTGCTTCTTAATGCTGTAATCAGATATAACGCATCAGAGCAGCCGCCAAAGATGGGAACATTCCCTCAGTACGAGTATCCTCACACACTTAAGAGATATGCTGAGTGTGCACGTTTCGTAGGCATTAACGAGAAGGACGATGCAAAGGCTGTTGAGAAGCTCTGTGAGAAGATTACAGAACTCAAGAAGACAGTAGGCGTTAAGGAGAGAATCCAGGACTACAATGTAACAGAAGAAGATTTCTTAAAGACCCTCGATGAGATGAGTGTCAAGGCCTTCGACGACCAGTGTACAGGTGCAAACCCCCGTTACCCGCTGATCTCAGACCTCAAGGAAATCTACATGCTCGCCTTCTACGGAAAGAAGTACAAGAAGAACGACAAAACCCCTGTAGAGATACTTGGTTGCGTAAAGGAGTATACAGAGTAATACCTGGCGTTAGCCACCTTACTTTGATATTCAATAAATGATGAACCTTGTGGCAACAAGTTCATGTAGTGAAGCTGTGTGAGATTTATATCTCACACAGCCTTCTTTTGAATATATGTAAATCATTCATTAGTAAATTCTGACAAAGACGGAGGAAAATGCAAGGGATGTGCGGCTAGGGCTGCGAACTGAAAGAACATTACGCTCATCATGTACGAACCAGATGCACGCCAGTGCAGCTGGGGCGAACATGATGAGCGTAATGTTCTTTCAACTTCGTGGCCCGTCGCGCATCCCTTGCATTTTCCGTACTATTTCATACCATTTAGTTATGTCTGTTATTTATTATTTACTCTAAAGTTATAACGTGCTATAGTATCACATGTAAAGCAAACGATTCGGAGCCAATGGGGGCGCCTTTCAGGAAGAGAGGGCGTGGTCTGTCCTGGCACCGGATTTTTTAAATTTAAGAAGTATTTCCTGAAGGAGGAAAATCTTATGTCTTATGTTGCAGAAGTATACGAAAATTTAAAAGCTAAACATCCTTATGAGCCGGAGTTCCTTGAGGCTGCAAAGAGAATTCTTGATTCTCTGGATCCTATCGTTCAGAAGAA
>JAILDF010000265.1 GCA_024689585.1 Oribacterium sp. | reverse complement strand
GGATTTCCCCTGACAATCCTTGTATGCTCACGCCAGGCATCATTGGTCTGCTTTGCTTTGTTTTCTGCCTCCTTTTCCGAAAGTATGGCGTTAAGTTTCTGGAGGGCATCTTTTCTGTTAAGCTGCTGAGTCCTTTCTGCTGTTGATGTCACAGTGATACCGGTGGGTATGTGTGTGAGACGTACACCGGTCTCGACTTTATTTACATTCTGTCCGCCGTTTCCGCCGGAATGGAAGCGCTCGAATCGGATATTCTGATCCTTACATATCTCATCAATCTCCGGGATGATGCTCACATCAACGAACCAGTTTTTTCGTTTGTGCTCAGGTCGGAAAGGACTCTGGCATATCTACTGAACGGTTCCTTCAAGGCCTGAAAGGTCATTTTCTGTTTTAAACATTATAGAAGTGCAGCACCCCTTAGTTTTTGAAGGATGTTGGCTGATCACCTCCAGATCATCATATTCTTTATTCAGGGATTTAAAGAGCTTTGTGACACAGAGCTCGCATTCTGCCGGTCCCTGTCCGGAACTTACCTGTATTCTAAATCATTCCGGTGGGCAAAACAGGATATCATTCTTGTCGGTAAATCTATACATTTTAGTAAACTTGCATTAAAATAAGTGACAGACGGTTTACTTATCAGAGGTACATTATCACCCTTCCGATTGTTGATCTTTCCGGATAAAGGGGTTTTTGCACAACTGATTTGTAAACTCTGGAGAAACATTAACCCTAAGACAGGTCCCGCCCCGGAACATCTGATAAACAGAATCCGGTTATCAGTATGTACAGGGCGACCACTGATTTAAAAAAAGGAGATGACAACACAAATGAATGCTTCTGAATTAAAGGAATTGAAGCTCAAAGCTGTTGAAGTTAGAAAAGGTATTCTTACAGCCACACACGGTGCTAAGTCCGGACATCCCGGCGGAAGTCTTTCCTCTGCAGAGATGTTTACCTATTTGTATTTTAAGGAAATGAATATCGATCCGAAGAACCCTAAATGGGAAGATCGCGATCGTTTTGTTCTTTCAAAGGGTCATACCGCACCGGGTCTTTACTCGGCACTCGCTCTCCGCGGTTTCTTCCCTGTAAGCGATCTTGCTAATCTTCGTCACACAGATTCCTATCTGCAGGGACACCCCAACATGAACACTGTACCGGGAGTTGATATGTCCACCGGTTCTCTCGGACAGGGTATCTCAACTGCAGCCGGAATGGCAAAGGGCGCAAAATATCTTGGAAAAGATATTCATGTTTATACACTTCTCGGTGATGGCGAGCTTGCTGAAGGACAGGTTTGGGAAGCAACAATGTTTGCTGCTCACTACAAACTCGACAATTTCTGCATCATCGTTGACATTAACGGTCTGCAGATCGATGGCAGAACCAAGGATGTCATGAATACAGCTCCTGTTGATGCAAAATTCGAAGCATTTGGCTGCAATGTTATCACTATTGATGGTGACGATTTTGAGCAGATTGAAAACGCGTTTGACGCTTTCCACAAAAACGCAGGCTCTGAGAAACCGACTGTAATTCTTATGAAGACTACAAAGGGTAAGGGCGTTTCCTACATGGAAGACCAGGCCGGCTGGCATGGTAAAGCTCCAAATGATGCAGAGTATGAACAGGGTATGGCTGAACTTGAAGCTGCCCGTAAAGAAATTGAGGAGGCGTAAATCATGGCTGATATAAAGAAAGTTGCTACACGTGACAGCTACGGTAATGCATTAAAAGAGCTCGGCGCTTCTGCATCAGATCTCGTTGTTCTCGATGCGGATCTTGCAGGTGCTACCAAGACCGGTATATTCCAGAAAGCTTTTCCGGATCGTCATTTCGACTGTGGTATTGCCGAGTGTAATATGACAGATGTCGGTGCCGGTCTCGCGGCAATGGGACTTGTACCATTCGTTTCCACTTTCGCAATGTTTGCAGCAGGACGTGCTTACGAGCAGGTACGTAACACCATCGGTTATCCTCATCTGAATGTTAAGATCGGTGCTACACACGGTGGAATTTCTGTAGGTGAGGACGGCGCTTCACACCAGTGCTGTGAGGACTTTGCCCTTATGCGTACCATCCCGGGTATGACTGTTATGTGCCCTTCAGATGATGTTGAGGCAAGGAAGATGGTTAAGGCTGCCTATGAAATGAAAGGCCCTGTTTATATGCGTTTCGGCCGTGCCGCAACACCTGTATTCCACAGTGAAGACTATAAGTTTGAGATCGGTAAGGGCGAAGTACTGAATGAAGGTACAGATGTAGCCATCATTGCTACAGGCATCATGGTACCGGAAGCTATCGAGGCATGTAAGACACTTAAGGACAAGGGCGTATCTGTTTATCTCATCAATATGCCTACCATTAAGCCAATTGATGAAAAGCTTATCCTTGATGCAGCAGAGAAGTGCGGAAAGATCGTAACCGTAGAGGAGCACAATATCATCGGTGGTCTCGGAGAGGCAGTATGCTCCGTACTTGCAGAAAATCATCCTGTACCGGTTAAGCGTGTAGGTGTTAATGATGAGTTCGGACACTCAGGACCTGCCGGAGAGCTTCTTAAGGCCTTCGGTTTATGTGCAGATAATATAGTTGAGCAGGCACTGGCACTTATTGAGAAAACAAAATAATAACAGTCAGAATCATGTTTTATTAAACAGGATTCTATGAACCAAATGAAAGACGGCTCTCTATCACATAGAGAACCGTCTTTTTATTATTTAGAGCCTCCATTTTAGCTGTATGTTAAACATATACGTAAAATGAAGACTCTTGTCAGATAGATTTGACTTTAGTCTTCAGTATTTGTTTTTCTTTTCATCCTTGCTGAGCGCCTGCGTTTTTTCTTATTTTTGTAGGAAAACCAGTACATAACGCAGTTGATCAAAAAATAGACTGCATTACAAAGAAGAAAACGCACCCAGGCTACATTATGATAAACAATAAGCGATATCAGAAGGCAGCAGACTGCGAATCCTATTGTGTTTAGAGCACTCTTTTTAAGTATATTCGACATAATATGTAATTCCTTATTATCGGCCAAAACAGAAATCAGCGGAGACTTCTGTTTTGGCCGGATTTTTTAGCTAAATTTTCTTTCCGGAAGACTCTTGGGTCTGTACTGGATATTACTAACCTGATATACAGTAACAAAGGCCTGGGGATCCACAGTATCAAGAAATGTCATAAGCTTCTGGAACTCATGCTTGTCCACAATGGTGATGATCTCTTCGTGCTCATCGAGGTGATAAGCACCGATAGCTTTATAAATGGTAGCACCGCTGTGAAGATCATTAAGAATAAACTGTCTTATTTCATCATTCTTTGGAGAAACGATGCAGACACGACGTTTCAGATTATGGTCAAATATAAAATGATCCAGCACGATACCGTTGAGATATGTTCCCAAGAGGCTTAGCACTACTGTTTTTACATCATATGCAAGATATGAGGATAATGCAATGCAGATTCCTGCAGCCGACAAAGCCTTTCCCATTTCGATACGGAAATACTTGTTTAGGATCTTTGCCACGATATCAAGTCCACCGGAGGAAGCATTTCTGTTGAAAAGGATGGCGAGACCAATGCTCACCATGAAAGTATAGCATATGACATCAAGAAGTGAATCCCCGGTAAGTGAGGAAATCGCAGGAAAAAGCTTTTCAAAAATCCAGAGATATATGGGAAGCAGGATGGAAGTATATACTGTTTTGTAACCAAACTCACTTCCACAGGTGAAGAAACCTATGATGAGAAGGATGACATTCAAAAACATGGTTATCTGTGACATGGTGAAGGGTACAAAATTAACAAGTACTATGGCAAGACCGGAAATGCTGCTGATAGACGCATGTGTGGGTATGAGTAAGAAGTATACGGCAGCGGCAATGATGGCGGTTGCGAAGGATAAGATAAAAAGTTCCTTTATAGTTGACAATATTTTCATGGTGCTCCTCTATAAACATATATTTTAATAATCTGTTCCGGACATAAAGATTCCGGTCTGATGGGATCTAAACTATAGTCATAGTAATAACTTAAAATTATAGCGCGTATATTCTAGCACCAAATCATCACAAAACCAAAACCTAAAGAAAATATTACAACTCCATGGCTGGATTGTGATAAAGTAAGAAGTGAAAGATAAAGTATTCGGAGTAAGCATCGGGCAATATTTTACAATATAAGGAGGGTCAGGAGATGTACACTGCCGGCGAAAACAGATATGAAAAAATGGAGTACAACAGATGTGGAAATTCGGGACTGAAGCTCCCTAAGGTTTCACTGGGACTCTGGCATAATTTCGGAGATACGGGAAATTATGAGAACATGGTCAACATGTGTACCACAGCATTCGATAACGGAATAACTCATTTTGATCTTGCCAACAACTACGGACCTCAGCCGGGTAGCGCAGAGATCAACTTTGGGAGGATAATGAAGAATGTCTTTCCGGGTTACAGAGATGAACTGATCATTTCCACTAAGGCCGGATATGATATGTGGCCCGGACCTTACGGAAACTGGGGAAGCAGAAAATACCTGATCGCAAGTCTGGATCAGTCTCTCGTGAGAATGGGACTTGAATATGTAGATATCTTCTATCATCACAGGATGGATCCGGAAACTCCTCTGGAGGAGACCATGGGAGCTTTGGAGCAGATTGTAAGAAGCGGTAAAGCTCTGTACGTTGGATTATCGAACTATAACGGTGAGACTCTGGAAAAAGCTTCAGCAATCCTTAGTGACCTCAGGGTTCCGTTTGTCATCAATCAGAACAGATACAGTATTCTCGACAGAACTATCGAAAAGAATGGTCTTAAGGAGAAGGCAAAGGAGCTGAATAAAGGCATTATCTGCTTTTCGCCTCTTGCTCAGGGAGTACTTACAGACAGGTATCTTAATGAAATTCCTGCCGACAGCAGGATCCGTACAGATGGCAGATTCCTGAAGGAAAGCACAGTTATGGAAAAGATGGAAGCTGTAAAGAAGCTTAATGAAATAGCCGCACAGCGCGGCCAGAAGCTGTCGGAAATGGCGCTTTCCTGGATACTTAAGGATGATTGCATAACCTCGGTTCTTGTAGGTGCATCAAGGCCAAGCCAGATATTAGAGAATATAAAGGCTTTGGAAAACACCACCTTTACTAAGGAAGAACTGGACAGGATCGATGACATCTGTAAATAAAGAGGCAGATGAAAACTTACATGATCAAATAATGAACGGACCGATGCCGGATAGTATCGGAAAAGAAACAGATGTAGGATGATGACTTAAACTTAATAAGGATTTTCGTCGATACTTTTTCAACGTACTCAAACCACATGGTAAATGATATACTATTACCATGTGGTTTTTGTTATGGAAAAAATTTTTTATGAAAGCGGGTAACTGCCATGGAGAATCATAAGTCCCCCCTGGTTACGATTTGTTCGTTTATCGTTGATAAGCGAAATCTGTTTTTTCTGATCTATTCAATTCTCATGATCTTTTCCTTCTTCTCCCAGAACTGGGTGTCGGTGGAAAATGACCTCTCTGCCTATCTTAGTAATGATACAGAAACCAGGCAGGCCATGGATCTCATGGAGAAAGAGTATACCACCTTCGGTTCCGCCAAGGTTATGGTATCCAACATCTCTCTAAGAGAGGCTTTTACAGTGTGCGATACCATCAGAGAGACCCCAGGGGTATATGAGGCGGGCTTTCTGCCGGAGTACCTGAATCCGGCATCGGGAGAGGTGGCAAAAGAAGGCGAGGAGCTCACCATAGATGAGATACGGGAGCATTATAATGATTCCTCCGCTCTCTTCGAGGTAGTTTTCAAATACCCGCAGGAAGATGATCGCTGTCTGGATTCCCTGAACAGTCTGAAGGAGAAGCTAAGCTCCTATGACCTGCATGTTTCAACTACCCTGGGAGATGTGCAGGCGGAAGCCATTGAAGAAGAAATGAAGGTGATCATCGTCATAGTGGCAGCGGTTGTGATTCTGGTGCTGATCCTCACCTCTGAGACCTTCGGTGAGGTGCCGGTACTTCTTCTTACTTTTGTTTGTGCAGCCTTTATAAACAAAGGAACCAACTACATGATGGGAACCATTTCCTTCGTTTCCAACTCTGTGGCCATCGTTCTGCAGCTGGCGCTTTCCATTGACTATGCCATCATTTTCTGTAACCATTTCAAGGAGCAGAGGCAATACTATGATACCCGTGATGCGGTCATAATTTCCCTTTCCCACTCCATACCTGAAATTTCCTCAAGCTCCCTTACTACGGTTTCCGGACTTCTGGCGCTTCTTTTCATGGGCTATGGACTCGGAAGGGATCTGGGACTTACCCTCACAAAATCCATCATCATAAGCCTTCTCGCGGTATTCACCCTGATGCCGGGTCTCCTTGTGCTGTTTTCCGATATAATGATGAAAACCAAACACAAGAACCTGGTTCCGAAGATACCCTTCGTGGGGAAATTCGCCTACGCTACAAAGGCATTCATCCCTCCTGTATTTCTGGTGGTCATTCTGGCAGGTTACTTCATTTCCTCCAAGTGCCCCTACGTTTACGGCTACTCAAATCTGAAGACTCCTATACGGAGTGCCTCCCAGATCACGGAAGACATGATCAGGGACACCTTCGGCAGCAGCAACATGATCGCCATCAATGTTCCAAGCCATGACTACTACAAGCTTTCCCGGATCGCGAACTCTCTGGAGGCTATGCCCGAAGTAAAGAGCGTTACATCCCTCGCCAATACCGAGGCCAAGGGTGGATATATGGTTTCCCAGCCTTTGACTCCGAGACAGTTTTCGGAAATGGCGGATCTTGACTATGATGTGGCTGCCATGGTTTATAGTATGTACGCTTCCGACAAGGCTGAGTACGGACACATCATCGGAGGCATCGACAAGTACAGGATACCCTTCCTGGATATATTCATGTTCCTTCATGACAAGATCGATGAAGGCTATGTGGAGCTTAGTGAAAAAGAGCGGGCAGACATAGATGACACCTTTGATAAGATCATAATGGGGAAGAAACAGCTAAGAGGTGAAAACTATGAACGAATGCTGGTGTATCTGAACCTTCCGGAGGAGAGCGGGGAAACCTTCACCTTCCTAAAGGGACTCCACAGGGAGATCGATCCTGTGTTTGAGGAGGAAATGGACAATAATCCGGAGCTAAATGTTTATATCGTGGGTGAATCCACTTCCGAGATGGATCTGGGTGCCCAGTTTGAAACGGATAATGTCGTGGTCTCGGTGGTTTCACTTCTCTTTGTACTTGTGATCCTTCTCTTTACATTTCAATCCGTGGGTATGCCTATCCTTCTCATCATGGTCATCGAGGGTTCTATCTTCATAAACTTCTCCTTCCCGGCTATTATGAAGGAAAACATTTTCTTTATCAGTTACCTTATCGTTTCGTCAATTCAGATGGGTGCCAATATCGATTACGCCATAGTCATTGGCTCCCGCTATGATGAAAACAGAAAGACCATGGGCCGTAAGGAAGCCATCATTGAAACAATTAATTTTGCCTTCCCCACCATCATTACCTCAGGCTCCATCCTGGCAATTGCAGGAACCGTTATCGGATTCCTGACCTCCGACGGTGCCATAGCCGGCATCGGGCAGTGTCTCGGACGTGGTACCTTGCTTTCCATGTTACTGGTACTGTTTGTTCTACCGCAGATTCTTCTCCTTGGTGACAAGATCATCGCCATGACTAAGTTCTCTGTTGCAAGACCTATAAGAGCCAGGGCTGAGAGCGGTATCATCAGAGTTGACGGCCGTATCCACGGGCATATCGACGGGCAGATCCTCGGTACGGTGCATGGCATCGTCCGCGGAGATGTGCGGGCTTCCATCATTTCCGGAGACATACAGAAGCTTGCGGATAATGAAGGACAGAATATAGAGGAGTATCTTGAACATGAAGAAAATGAGTAAAAAAATAATACAGACAGCTCTCCTCTTTATGATGACCCTCGTAGTGCCGGTGACTGCTCCCGGCGTGCTCCTTGCGGCAGAAGGGGAGGAGTCCCGGACCTTTGAGATAAATAACATGGAGGACTACAAAAGCTTTGCAAGAAGCTGCCGGGCTGATGTCTGGTCCAATGGCATGACCGTCAACCTGAACACGGATCTTGATTTTTCGGATGAAAGCACCTTCCCGGCTGTTGCCTGCTTTAACGGAAGCTTCCTGGGAAATGACCATAAGATCACAAATGTGAGATCCGGGAATCCTATGTTCCGTACTATCGGTTCCACAGGCACGGTGAAGGATCTGGAGCTTTCATCTGTCGTTGACTCGGAGAGGGATAAAACCGCTGCCTTCGTGTCGGAAAACTATGGTCTTGTTGAGAATGTAACAGTTAACAGCAATGTTAACGGAAAGAACACCACAGGTATCCTGTCGGCCATAAACTGTGACACTGGCATCATCAGGGCATGCCACGTGTCAGGAAACATAGAGGGTGACAATGCTACCGGCGCCTTCGCAGGAAGAAACGAAGGACTCATTGAGGACTGCAGCAGCTCTGCAAGGGTCAATGCTTCAGTCCGGGACACCAGCGTTTCCACCGAGGACATCAAGGATATCCTGGAAACCATACTTATCACCCGAAGCATTAACAATGTTGAAAATTTCAAAAACAGGGTAGATACCGGAGGGATAGCCGGATATAACCTGAGGACCGGAACCATACGAAACTGTGAATCTACCGGCGTAACCGGATACAATCATATCGGCTACAATACCGGTGGTATCGCTGGGAGAAACGGCGGAGCCATCGAGAATTCCGTAAATAAAGGCTCTGTTTTCGGCCGGAAGGATACCGGAGGCATCGCCGGGCAGCAGCAGCCGGAGATCATCGTAGACTTCTCAAAGGATGTGCTTTCCTCTCTTTCGGACGAGATCGACCAGATAAACCTCCTGGTGACGGATACACTGAATACCACAGAAGGCATAACCAACAGTACCTATGACCGTCTGAACGGCATCTCCAAAACCCTTACGGAGGTTAAAAACTCCACCAATACTATGTACAATGCTTCCCTGGAGCGTTTTGACGAGTTGGCGGACACCATTAACTCCAGCACGGACACCCTGCTTAATGCAGCCGGGGATATTGGAGATGACATGGACTATGTGGATGACAGCCTGAGGGACTTAAGCCGGATGTCTGATGATCTCAGCGCTTCCATGGACGATCTGGCATATGCATTTTCCCTGTCCGATGCGGATAAGGAAGCATTGGCCGCCAGGAATAACCAGATCCGGGAGGATCTTAATTACAGCAGTGCCTTTGTGTCCGAGGCACAGAATCATCTCCTGCCTGAGGTGCCGGAGGCAAGACAGGCAAGGGTTAATGAGGGTGCCACCCGCATCAACCGGCTTGTAAGTAATGTACGTGCCACCCGCACTATGCTTGAGGGACTTCGCAGGCAGAAGGAGTTAATAGCTAACGGAAGTGTTCAGACTGATTTCAATAAACGGAGCGCAGCTCTTGATGCATCAGTCAGCGGTATCCTTGATTCCCTTGAGGATATGGACAGCGCCACCACAGGTCTTTCCAGATTCAGTTCGTCTCTGGGGGGAACCCTTACGGACATTTCAAACAGCATTAACATAAACGTACAAAGCAGTCCCGTGATCCGGGCAGCAGGGGACAATCTTTATGCCCAGCTTGACAGTCTCTCAACCCAGCTTGACAGCTTAAGTGCCTTTGGACGCGATGACAGTATGGAGGTGCTCAGCAACCTTTCTGACATCAATAAGCGTTTTTACAGCATGACAGAGCTTCTGAAAAATGAGCGTGAGCGCCTTAATAACCTTGCGGATAACGGTGGGATATTCAATGACACCTCTGCTCCGGGAAACTCCACATCCCGGATCACGGGCTGCAGAAATTCCGGCAACGTTTCCGGCGATATAGGAGTTGGCGGCATCGCAGGAACCATAGGCATAGAGTATGACCTTGATCCCGAAAAGGATATAATCAGGTCTCATGACCGCTCCCTTGATTACAGCTTCGGAGCCTCAGCGACGATCGTGGATTCCGAGAATCTCGCCGGTATCGAGGGCCGCGGAAATTACATCGGAGGAATCTGCGGAAAGCTGGAGCTTGGGTACCTCTCGGGAAATCAGAATACCGGAGACGTAAAATCCAAAAGCGGACACTTTGTGGGAGGAATCGCCGGATACTCCGACGGAACCCTTGACAAGAACACCGCAAGATGCCGCATCACCGGAGAAAAGAATGTGGGCGGTATCGCCGGTTACGGAACTACCCTTACCTACAACAGTGCTGCTGTCACCATCCTGGAGGATGAGGAGTATGCAGGCTCTGTTGCCGGAAGGCTCGACAAGCTTGATCCCGATGCTGTGTGGGGTAATGTTTACTTCGGAGGCAGCTTAGGCGCCATCGATAACATTGACTACGCCGGAATGGCTGAAGCTTCACAGACTCCTTTGGGAACTCTACTTGTAAAGTTTATGCTGGGAGGAAATCTCCTGGATATACAGGAAGTGACTCCCGGAACTATCCTTAAGGACGTGAAATTTCCAGAGGCAGAGCAGAAGGAAGGCTTCTTTATACAGTGGGATCAGCCCATGGACACAGTCATCGAAGATGACCTTGTGGTCAAGGCATCCTATTATCTTCCGGTGGCTCTCCTTAATTCTCCGGCGAACTACAAGGACAGCAGCCAGCCACTACTCATGGTTGACGGGCAGTTCATGGAGGAGGATGTTCTGGGCTTCAAGAGCCCGGAGGAAAACCACTACATAGTGGAGATCCCCGAGGACGGTCTCAAGGAGCGTAAGGTTCGCGTACATAAACCGGAGTGGAAAAACTACAGCTTCACTGTAAACGGTAAGGAACAGGCGACTGAAGACTTTGGTGATTATCTCATCTTCGCCACCGGCGAAAGAAACCTTGACATTCAGATGGTGAAGGATGCAGTTCCCTGGAGAGATATTGCTAAAGTTGTGGGAGGCATCGCGCTGGTGATACTGCTGTTTGTTTTGGCGTACAGATTCAGGAAGAAAAAGCAGATTAAGAAAACTCCGACTGAAGGAGGCAAAAAAGATGACTGAAAAATTCCATATGTCTGCGGATAAAGCATTGGAACGGCTTATAAACGGCAATAAAAAATATGTTGAAACGGGACTCAGTAACGGTGATGTTTCGTCCTCTGTCAGGTTAAAAACTTCAGGTCATGGGCAGGAACCCTTTGCTGTTGTGGTGACCTGCTCGGATGCGAGAGTGATTCCGGAAACCATTTTTTCGGCAGGAATAGGAGAGCTGTTTGTTATTCGTGTTGCGGGTAATGTCATCGACGATCATCAGCTGGGAAGCATTGAGACTGTAGAAGAAAGTCTGGAGATAATAAAAGAAGAACATGAGCACAGCCTGAAGGTGGTTGGTGCGGTTTACCATATCGACACCGGTGTGGTGGACTTTTTGAACTAAATTCCAAAAATAAACAAAATTTGCGAGATAATTGGAGAAAAATGGCATTTTTATCAAAAAATAAAAATGAGACTGACAGAATAATGATCATATTTGGAATTGTATTGCTGCTGATGGA
>JAILDF010000258.1 GCA_024689585.1 Oribacterium sp. | reverse complement strand
GCCATCAGCTGTGATCCTGAGGTATTGAAGGATCTTTCTTCAAGAAAGCTTCTCTATGATGCTCCTAAGTTCACACACTCATATCCTCACTGCTGGAGATGCGATACTCCGCTTATCTATTACGCAAGAGAATCCTGGTTCATCAAGATGAGCGCTGTAAAGGATGACCTTGTTAAGAATAATGCTACCGTTAAGTGGTATCCCGAGACCATCGGTTCAGGCCGTTTCGGTGCATGGATCGAGAATGTTCAGGACTGGGGTCTTTCACGTAACCGTTATTGGGGAACTCCTCTCAATATCTGGGTATGTAAGGACTGCGGCGAGAAGGATGCCATCGGTTCTATTCAGGAGCTGAGAGAAAGAGCATACAACTATGAAGATGTTCTTTCAGAGCTTAAGGCTTCAGGCAAGGAGGGCTACAGCTCAGATTACGTAGGTTACGAGCATATAGAGCTCCACAAGCCTTACGTTGACAAGCTTACCTGCAAGTGCCCTAAGTGTGGCGGCGACATGAAGAGAGTACCTGAAGTTATCGACTGCTGGTTCGATTCAGGCGCTATGCCATACGCACAGCATCATTATCCTTTTGAGAACAAGGAGCTTTTCGAGGCACAGTTCCCTGCACAGTTTATCTGTGAGGCAGTTGACCAGACCAGAGGCTGGTTCTACTCACTTCTTGCAGAGAGCACAATCCTTTTCAACAAGGCACCTTACGAGAACGTTCTCGTACTCGGTCATGTTCAGGACGAGAACGGACAGAAGATGAGTAAGTCCAAGGGTAATGCTGTTGACCCTATGGAAGCATTAAAGAAGCACGGCGCGGACGCTATCCGCTGGTTCTTCTACACAAACTCAGCACCATGGCTTCCAAACAGATTCCATGACAAGGCTGTAGTAGAAGGACAGCGTAAGTTCCTTTCCACACTTTGGAACACCTATGCATTCTTCGTGCTTTATGCGAATATTGATGATTTTGACCCAACCAGGTATTCACTTGAATACGATAAGCTCGGGGTTATGGATAAATGGCTTCTCAGCAAGCTCAATTCCGTAGTTAAGTCAGTAGATGACAACCTTACAAACTTCAGAATCCCTGAGGCAGCAAATGCCCTTCAGGAATTTGCGGATGATATGTCCAACTGGTATGTTCGCCGTTCAAGAGAACGTTTCTGGGCAAAGGGTATGGAGCAGGACAAGATCAATGCTTACATGACTCTTTACACCACACTGGTTACCTTCTCAAAGATTGCGGCTCCTATGGTTCCGTTCATCACAGAGTCCATCTACAGAAATCTTGTATGCACAGTGGATCCTCAGGCAAAGAAGTCAGTTCACCTTTGTTCTTTCCCTGTGGCGGATGAATCCATGATCGATGCAGAGCTTGAAGAGAGCATGGATAAGGTACTTCGTATCGTAATCCTCGGACGTGCCGCAAGAAATACAGCTGCTGTTAAGAACCGTCAGCCTATCGGAAACATGTATGTGAAGTCAGAATCCGGTCTTGATCAGTATTACATTGACATCATCGAGGATGAGCTCAATGTAAAGAATGTTATTTTCCAGGATGACTTAAGAGCGTTTACTTCCTACACCTTCAAGCCTCAGCTTAAGACTGTAGGTCCTAAATACGGAAAGCACCTGAATTCCATACGTACATATCTTTCAGAGATTGATGGATCAAAGGCCATGGACGATCTCGAGACTAACGGCGAAATCAAGTTCGTGGTTGATGGAGATGCGGAAGTTTCACTTACAAAGGATGACCTTCTTATAGATGTATCCGAGAAGGGTGGATTTGTCACAGAAGAGGGCAACAATCTCACCGTTGTTCTCGATACAAATCTTACACCGGAGCTCATCGAAGAGGGATTTGTAAGAGAGATCATTTCCAAGATACAGACAATGCGTAAAGAAGCCGGATTCGAGGTCATGGATCATATCAAGGTATATGTGAAGGACAACGATAAGATGGCTAATCTTATGCGTAAGAACGAAAGTGAGATCATAAGAGTGGTTATGGCGGACACAATCGTGTATAATCTTACTCAGGGATACGAGAAGGAATGGGATATCAATGGAGAGACCATGACTCTTGCTGTCGAAAAGATTTAAAAAACCAAGAACCCCTTATGGAAACATAATGATATATGTTTCCATAAGGATTCGAAATGCATGTTTTGAGAAAGGAATAGGATAGTGGAGAAGTTCGATAAGGAATTATTCAAAAAAGAAATTAAGAGCAGTGCCCGCAAGCTTTATCGCAGATCACTTGAGGATCTCAACACAAAGGAAGCTTTTTTTGCAGTTTCTTATGCTGTTCAGAACACCATCATTGATGACTGGATGGCAACTCAGAAGGTAACTGAGAAAAAGGACGCCAAGAGAGTTTATTATCTTTCAATGGAATTCCTCATGGGAAGAGCTCTTGGCAACAACATTATAAATCTTTCCTGTCGTGATGAGATCAAGGAAGCCCTTGAGGAGCTGCATCTCGATCTCAATGCAATTGAGGATGAGGAACCTGACTGGGCTCTCGGAAACGGTGGTCTCGGAAGACTTGCAGCATGTTTCCTGGATTCCCTTGCAACTCTCGGATACTGGGCATGCGGATGCGGAATACGTTATAAATACGGTATGTTCAAGCAGCAGATCGTAAATGGCTATCAGAAGGAAGTACCTGATGACTGGCTCAAGGACGGTAATCCTTTTGAGCTTCGTCGTGCAGAGCTTTCAAAGGAAGTTAAGTTCGGCGGCTGGGTAGAAGCTGTAAACCACAACGGAAAGCTTAAATTCGAGCAAAAGGGATACCAGTCAGTTATTGCAATTCCTTACGATACACCTGTAGTTGGTTACAACAATCATGTTGTAGACACTCTCCGTGTATGGGATGCTCAGGCAAAGGAAACCTTCCGTCTTGACGAATTTGATAAGGGAAATTATGAGGCTGCTGTTGAAAATGAAAACATGGCCCGTAACATAGTTGAGGTCCTTTATCCAAATGATAATCACTACGCAGGTAAGGAGCTTCGTCTTCGCCAGCAGTATTTCTTTATTTCAGCTTCCGTACAGACAGCCGTAAAGGATTATGTTGACAGACACGACGGAGACATTAAGCATCTCTATGAGAAGGTTGCCTTCCAGTTAAATGATACACACCCTACGGTTGCGGTTGCAGAGCTTATGAGAGTTCTTATGGATGATTATGAGCTTTCATGGGATGAGGCATGGGAGATAACCAAGAAGACCTGTGCATATACAAACCATACCATCATGGCTGAGGCACTTGAGAAATGGCCTATCGAGCTTTTCTCAAAGCTCCTTCCACGTATTTATCAGATCGTTGAGGAGATCAACCGCCGCTTCTGTGAGTATATCCGTGGCAAGTATCCTGAGAATGCCGAGCACAAGATTGCAAAGATGGCCATTATTTATGACGGACAGGTTAAGATGGCTCACCTTGCCATCGTAGGCGGACATGCCGTAAACGGTGTTGCTCAGCTTCATACAGAGATCCTCAAAAAGGAAACTCTTAAGGATTTCTATGAACTGTATCCTGAAAAGTTCTCAAGTAAGACAAACGGTATCACACAGCGCAGATGGCTTCTTCATGCAAATCCTGAGCTTGCCGAATGGATTTCTGACAAGATCGGTGATGGCTGGATAACAGATCTCTCCAAGATCAGCAAGCTGGCAGTTTATGCTGATGATGAAAAGTGTCAGGCAGAGTTCATGGCTATCAAGCGCCATAACAAAGAGCGTCTTGCCAAGTATATACTTGAGCACAACGGAATTCAGGTTTCTACCGATGCCATCTTCGATGTCATGGTAAAGAGACTTCACGAGTACAAGAGACAGCTCATGAACATACTTCATGTAATGTATGTTTACAATCAGCTCAAAGATCATCCGGAGATGAAGTTCCATCCTCATGTTTATATCTTTGGTGCAAAGGCAGCTGCAGGCTACAAGACAGCAAAGCTTACCATAAAGCTTATCAACAATGTTGCCAATGTAATAAACAACGATGAGTCCATAAACGGAAAGATCAAGGTTGTTTTCATCGAGGATTACAGAGTATCCAATGCCGAGCTTATCATCCCGGCTGCCGATATCTCAGAGCAGATTTCAACAGCTTCAAAGGAAGCTTCCGGAACCTCAAACATGAAGCTTATGCTTAACGGTGCCCTTACACTCGGAACGATGGATGGTGCCAATGTTGAGATCGTTAAGGAAGTTGGTCATGAATATGCATTCACCTTTGGATTGTCATCTGATGAGGTTATCGCTCTTGAGCATAATAATCAGTACAACCCTATGGAGATCTTCAACCACAATCAGGAGATCAGAAGAGTGCTTATGCAGCTTGTAAACGGATATTACAGCCCTGAGAATCCTGAGCTGTTCCGTCCACTTTACAACTCACTTCTCAATACACAGGAATCAGATGTGGCTGACCGTTACTTCATACTTAAGGATTTCGCTGCCTATGACGAAGCTCAGAGAAGAGCCTGCGAGCAGTACGAGGATGAGTCCTGGTGGGCTAAGGCAGGAATACTCAATACTTCACATGCCGGAAAGTTCTCATCTGACAGAACTATCGAAGAGTATGTTGATGAGATTTGGAAGCTTGACAGAATTAAGGTTAAGGTTTAATGACCATTCAATGAAAAAAGCGAGCAGGTGTCGACACCTGCTCGCTTTTTAATCCACCATCATATATACAATTCTTTCGGTTTCAACATATCCGAGTTTTTCATATAGATTAAGTGCTATTACATTGTTACTTGAGACCTGTAAAAGTATTTTTTTATACTTTCCGGTTTTTTCGTAGTTTTCCACGGCTTTCATAAGGGCTTTGCCGTGACCTTTTCCCAGATACTTGTCATACACCAGAAGCCCGTATAGATAAAGAGTTTCTTTATCATAGCCTGTGAGATGGACCTCTCCGTATTTGTTGCATAGCTCATCGCCGGGGTCTGCTATGGGATGCTCCAGAACCTTTTCCATGAGCAGCTCGTCGTTCACATGAACAGCACCTATAGCTCTGAGGGTCTCATAAGTATCCGGTGTCACAAAAGGAACCGGAGCCTTGATCCTGAAAACCTTTTCCTCCTTCGAATCCTCTGATTCATCGTGGGAGAAATCCTCATAAGAATACCCTTCTGTTTCTGATTCATCATAAGAATCAAATCTGATATGCTCATATGAGTCTTCATCGAAACCAAACAGTGGTTTCTTAATCATGAATTTAATTTTAACATCCCTGAAATCATCCCTCAGGCTGTTATAACACATGGAAAAGAAACCGATTCCCCTCATAGACGGGTGGGTAAAGGCTTCTACCTCTATCACCTTTTTCCCTTCCACAGTCTCACCGAGAAAGTAGCCTGACAGAACTGCTATAAGTTCAGAATCAATTCCGCTTTCTTCCTTATCATCATTTCTGACAATATAATAAAAATCCCCG
>JAILDF010000239.1 GCA_024689585.1 Oribacterium sp. | reverse complement strand
GGAGTTTCCTACACCATAGAAGGTCTTTCCGTTTGACTCTTCGATAGCCTTCTTTGCCAGCTCTTCAAGAGACATTGTCTCAGCCTCTGCGATGATGGCATCGATACCTGTAAGGTTCTCTGTCTTCTTCTCTTCTGTGCCGCCTGCTGCAGGAGCCTGTGTCTCTGCTGCCGCCTTTGTCTCAGCCGGTGCCGCTGCAGTTGTAGCCTGTGTTGTTGATCCGCCGCCACAGCCTGCCAGTGTTGTAGCCAGTATGGATACTGTCAGAATTGTTGATAAAATCTTTCTCACTTTTTGCCTCCTTCAATTACGTTACGTGCAAGATTCTTATGCTCTTTGCACATTTTCAACTCTATGTAACATATTATAGTTGTGCGAATCGCACATCAAAATATGTCTACTCTGATAAATCTTGTAAAAAAATGACATCATTTTCACAATGAAAATGATGTCATAGATAAATTCGATATTGCATTATGCACAGAAATCTGCCTCAGTCCATTCCATGCATCTGATATTCCGAAGGAGTCTTTCCCACCAGCTTCTTGAAGGTATTGGAAAAATAGGCGATGTCCTGATATCCCACAAGATCCGCCACCTCATACACCTTGATCTTCACATCCTTAAGAAGCTCCATGGCCTTTTTGATGCGGTACTTTGTGAGATAGTTATTTATACTGCACTCGGTCTCCGCTTTGAACAGCCTGCTGATATGCCCGTCACTTACACTGATGCTTTCGGCAAGTGCTGCCAATGTAAACTCCGGATCCTTATAGTGCTTTTCAATATACTCTATTGCCTCAAGAACATATTTGTTGCCTACCTCCGACTTATCTTTAAGCCCGAGTA
Organism: Oribacterium sp.; assembly: GCA_024689585.1. GTDB lineage: Bacteria > Bacillota > Clostridia > Lachnospirales > Lachnospiraceae > Oribacterium. Next base: position 3,632 of record JAILDF010000239.1, on the reverse strand, counting down.
TATCAGGTTCCTTTTCCTGTTCTTTCATAGTCTCGAAATGCACCAGCTTCTGTATGGTGCTCTCAAGTTCTCCGTCCTCAAAGGGTTTGAGAAGATAATCAGAAGCACCTACCCGAAGTGCCTTTCTTGCATATTCAAAGTCACTGTAAGCAGTGAGATATATAAGCTTTATTTCCGGATAAAGCTCCATCAGCTTTTCCCCAAGCTCCAGCCCGTCCATCTCCGGCATTCTGATGTCAGAGATCACCAGATCAGGTTTCACCTCTCCGGCTTTTTCCAGCGCTTCTGCTCCGTTTGCAGCCTCTGCCACAACCTCGCAGCCTATAAGCTCCCAGTCGGTTTCCTGGATGATTCCTCTTCTCACAAACCGTTCATCGTCTACTATCATTACTCTGATCATATATCGCTCTTTTTCTATTTCTATATTTCACTTGTCCTCATCTCCAAATTCCAGCGGTACCCTCACCGTGATAAGCGTTCCGCCTTCCTCTCTCCTTGATGCCTTGACTCCGTACTCCTTACCATAGTACATGCGCATGATGGTATTGACATTATTGAGTCCCAGATGTCCCTTGAGGGTCTCCTCATCGTCAGTCTCCAGGGCTTTAATGTATTCGTCGGAAATGCCTCTGCCGTTATCTTCTATATCAATCCGCAGATTCCTGCTGTTTCCGGTTTTCTCACCCGTTAATTCCGAACCGGGTAATCCTGTGTGCCCATAATCTGCATCCGGATTTCCACCGGCCATATCCTCTGCAAAAGCCCTGTTCCCGTCAGTCTCTTCTACCTCAGCCCTGACCTGTATCCTTCCGTCCTTCTGACCCTCCATACCGTGAATTATGGAATTCTCCACAAGAGGCTGAAGTATAAGCTTCGGGACTATGGCATTAAGCAGCTCATCCCCGACCTCCAGCTTCAATGTGAAACAGTCATCGAACCGTATCCTCTGTATGTCGCAGTATCTCCTTATCATCTCCAGCTCCTTCTCCAGAGGAGAAAACTGCTTCCCGGAGATACTGTACCTGAGAATCCCTGCAAGAGATGAGGCTAATGTTGCCACCTCCGAAACCTGGTTTGCCTTTGCGGCCCACTTTATGGTATCCAGGGTGTTGTACAGAAAGTGCGGATTGAGCTGCGCCTGCATCATGGCGATCCTGGTTTCGGTCACCTTTCGTTCCGATCTGACCTGCTCTTCCATGGTTTCCTTAAGCTGGGTTGTCATTTTATTGAAGCCCACCGCCAGCTGCTGGAACTCATCCTCCCGGTCAAGCTCTATCTTTGTATCGAAGTCGCCTTTTCTGAACCTTTTCATGGCCCGGTAAAGCTCATTAATAGGTCTCGAAAAGAACTCACTGAATTTCGATGCCGCAATAAAGCATACGATCATACCAAACAGCACCAGCAAAAGAAGCACCCGGTAGCCTGCCTTCACAGCACTCTCCTCCAGCACCGGAGGTGTTATATAGAGACACAGAAGCTCCGTTCCGGGAAGCTCACTGAGGTAGACATTATCCCTGATATCAGAGTTATACGCTTCTGACGAGAGGAGGTTTTCCCTGACCTTTGAAAGAACCAGACCGTCCTCAGCCGTGCCTATCAGACAGAAGGGTCTCAGGAATCTATTCGCCAGGATGAACCCGTCACGGGAACTGATTCCCTCCTTGATCTGTTCCCTTACCTGTTCCTGCGAAAGTCTTATAACTATAAAACAGGGCTCCGGGACATCAAGTATCTTTTTCACCATAAGTAGTGCGGATCCCGCATCCTCTGTCGATGAGTTTAATGCATACACCACCACATCTTTTCCTGCCTCAGCCTCTTTCAGTATCCAATAGTAATCTGAAGTCATAAGGCTGCCGTTGCCTGTTCCGGTGCTGTAACGGCATTTTCTTCCCCTGTAAAGCTCTATAACCGCAAAATTTCTGATATCTTCGGTTTCACGATACAGCTCTGAGTATACATCTATGGTATTGCCGCTTCCCGTTTTAAGTGCTTCTCTTATCACCTGACTACGGCTAAGCTTCTCCAGAGCATTCTTTGAAAGCTCCAGCATCTCGCTTATCCTGCCGGATACATATTTCTCCTGTTCCAGATCCCTGGTTTCATAATCTAACCTGACCCTGGTCTGAAAAGTATGTATGGTAAGGATACCTCCGGGAATAACAAGAAGGATCAGCACAGAAAGAAATGCGGCAAAAATCTGCCGCTTAAAAGACTGTTTTATAAATCCAAGTCCCATTAATCCCTTCTCCTCTGTGATAAATATTTTTATGCTCTGATTCATCAGGTTATTCCGTTCACTGAATACCGATCATATATCAAATCTGTATCTTTTCACATCTATTTGTCAGATGCCCTGACAGCTCTCCATGCCTCCATGGCCGCCGCTTCCTCAGAAGCCGATTTCTTTATGTCAAAATCAAGAAGCTTCACTTCCTCATAATCCTGAGACAGCTCCACATCCGTTCTCACAGACCTTCTGTGGAAATGCTCCATGGCATACCTCTGGGTATCATAAGCCACGATGAAATCCAGGAATTTTCCTGCATTAAAGCTATGAGGCGCATTCTTCACTATGGCACAGGCATCCGGAAGAGCAATTGTGCCTTCTTCGGGATATATCATCGCTATATCATAGCCCTTCGCCATATATTTTTTTGCGGTTTCCTCCAATGTTATCCCCACCATGCATCTGCCGGATTCCACATTGGGAATCACCAGACCGGATGAATCGAGAACATTACCGTCCAGCTGCTCATATAATTCCGGAATAAGCTCCTCAGGTGCTTCGTTGAAAAGCTGTGTCATAAGAGACACTATAGTGTAGCTGGTTCCGGAAACCTCCATATCCGCAAATGCTATCTGCCCTTTCCAGCGTTCATCAAAAAGCTCCTTCCAGTTCCTGGGGGCATCTCTCTTTGCCACAAGCTTGGGATTGTAAATGAATACGATGGGCAGTTCCGTAAAGGGTGTCCATAAATCCTCCGGAGAAAGATATTCGCCGAAAAGCTGCTCACTTTCCGTAACCCGGTAGGGATAAAACAAGTCTTTTTTCGCCTCGTAGTACTCCGCTCCTCCACCGAACATGATATCACAGTCACTGCCCTCACCGGACTCGATCCTGTCAAACATCTCAGAAGTTCCTCCGGCAACTATATTCACCCAGATACCGGTGGCATTTTCAAATTCGGAGATAACGGGAAGGTAAACCTCCTCCTTGTGAGAGGTGTAAACTGTAAGCTGCTTTTCTTCCGGAACACTATACTTCTGCGAAACAGCTCTTATCTCCTCTTCCCGCTGACTTTTTCCGCAGCCTGGCAGAAGAAGTACCGCCATAAAAATAACAGCCAGCTGTTTTGGTTTTAAAAATTTATTTTTCAGACTCCTCATACCATTGTTTTTTAAAATCAGGTTTCAACAGCAAAACATACCGGAGCAGCAGTTTCCGGCTGTTCCGGTATCGGTGTTTCCATTTTTAAACCATTAAACCCTTTATAAATTTCGCTCTCTCATCAACCGCTTCGCACTGGATGCTGCTGCCCTTTGCCATGTCAAAGGCATGAACTGTACCACGTGTTTCATTCAGTGTTACATCATTGCCCTCCTTTTTAAGACGTTTTGCAAAATCAGCA
>JAILDF010000192.1 GCA_024689585.1 Oribacterium sp. | reverse complement strand
GTTCACACAGAGGATTATCCGGAGACATCACCAGAACCATCTCCTCGCGGCTTATTATCTCGGTCTCAATGTTAGGATTGTCATCGGGCTGATTATATAAAGCAAGGTCAATGTCACCGTTCAGAATCAATTCGTTAAGACGGCTGGAGCTGGCCTCGTGAATCTGGATTTTTACATTCGGATACAGACTGTGGAATATGGGAAGAGTGCAGGGCAGCATATAGGTTCCTCTCATGGCAGGGAAGCCCACTTTAAGAAGACCTGAGTCATTCTTCAGAATGTCACCGATTTCCTGATCCAGTTCTTTTTTTATGTTTAATATCTCTTTTGCTCTCGCAAGATACCTCTGCCCCACATAGGTCGGCACATATTTATTGCCGATACGGTTAAATAAAGGCTGCCCCACATAAGACTCGGTATTCTGCAAAAATCTGGAAAGCGAAGGCTGTGACAGAAAAAGAGCCTCCGACGCTTTCGAAATATTTCCGTATTTCTCTATTGCAATTAAATATGTCAAATCCTTAAAATCCATAAGCACCTCCTGCCTTTTAATCATATCACAGGCAAAACTATACGTCCAATGCATACTTTTTATCGAATAAATGCATTGGATATATAAAAATACAAATGCTATTGTAAAGATACAGAAACAAATGCGCACTTGTTCATTGAAAACCTAACGAAATGTTGCTCATCATCCCCCGATGGGTAACATTTTCTGATCTGACTGTTTAGAGGCTGTGGCTTTATGGAAGTGGCAGCAAAAAAGGAGATAATATGGGAAAGATGCAAGAAAGTGCGATGAAGTTGCCGGTTACTATCATCAGAGGCGGAACCAGCAAAGGCGTTTACATTCTTGAAAGTGACCTTCCGAAGGATAAAAGCGAGTGGGACAACATCCTTCTGAGACTTATGGGAAGTCCTGACAAAAAGCAGATAGACGGACTTGGCGGGTCACAGTCAGTAACAAGTAAGGTAGCTATCATAAAGAAGTCTGACAGACCTGATGCAGATGTTGATTACACCTTCGCTCAGGTATCGGTTGATAAGCCAATCGTAAGCTACAAAGGAAACTGCGGAAACATTTCTTCCGGTGTAGGACCCTTCGCAATTGAAAAGGGACTGGTTGAAGTAAAGGATGGAATGACAAGCGTTCGCGTCTTCAACACAAACACTGATAAGATCATTGAAGAGGAAGTTAAGACTGAAGACGGAGAAGTAGTTTATGACGGCGATTTCGCTATAGCCGGAGTTCCCGGAACAGCATCCCCCATAAAGCTTAAATTTATAGATCCGGCAGGAACCCTTGGAAAAGGACTTCTTCCTACAGGAAATGCTGTAGATGTCCTGGATGTTCCTGATTTCGGTAAGGTTGAGGTTTCCATCGTTGATGCAGCAAATCCTCTGGTATTCGTAAAGGCACAGAGCCTTGGCTTAAACGGCGGCGAGACACCTGATGACATTAACGGCGATGCCGAAAAGCTTGATCTTCTTGAGAAGGTAAGAGGTCTTGCAGCAGTAAAGCTTGGGCTCATTGATGACTATACAAAGTCAGCATGGGAGACCCCCGGTATCCCTAAGATGACCTTTGTTTCCGAAGCTGTGGATTACACAACTATGGATGGTAAGGAAATCAAGATGGAAAACATTGACCTTCTTTCCAGGATGATGTCAATGCAGAAAGCTCATCCAAGCTATGCAATGACAGGTGCTATGTGCACAGCGGCAGCAGCTGTAGTTAAGGGAAGCGTTGTTAATAAGGTTCTCTCGGCAGACACAGATACACAGTTTATCCGTATAGGACACGCAAGTGGCATTCTCGAGTGCGGAGTTGACTATGCTGCAGATGCAGAAAAGCCGGGTGTGCCAAAGATCGACGATACCTTCGGATTCAGAACTGCTAACCTCATTATGGAAGGTAATGCAGTCATAAGAGGCTGAAAAGAAAGACATAATAGTATAGAATAAAATTCTTCTGATTCCGGAAAACCGGACAAATCAGAAGTCAGGATAGTAATTCTTTGGACATATAACGTTTGGGATATATGAATCTATGGTAGAGGCATTCAGCCTCGGAAAATTTTAGGAGATTTAGAAATGAATTTTGCATTGATTTCACTTGTAGTATTGGCTGTAGTAGTTGCAGTCGGATTTATCAAGAAGATAAATATCGGTTTCTTTTCAATTGGCGCGGCTTTCATCCTGGGAATGGCAGGAGAGTTATCTGCAAAGGATATTTCAAAGGGCTTTTCAAGCTCCATGTTTGTTACACTTGTAGGTGTTACCTTCTTCTTCGGAATGGCTTCACAGAATGGTACACTTGATCTTTTCTCTAAGAAAATCGTAGCTCTCGTAGGAAAGAGAACTTACCTTATTCCCATTCTTATGTTTGCTCTTTCAGCATTCATCTCAGCTATCGGACCCGGACATATCGCAGCCGGAATCCTCATGACAACCTTTGCTGTATATCTTGCATTTGAGCTTGATATCAATCCTATGGCAACCGCTCTTTATGCAAAACTCGGTGCCAATGCAGGATGTGCATCAACCCTTTCCATGACGGGTATCCTGGCGAAGAACCTTAGTGAGCCTCTGGGATATTCAGGATTTGGTACTCACCTCTTCCTTACAACTCTTCTTTCAGGTTTCGTTTTCACACTTATCCTTTACATCTACTATAAGGGTTACAAGGTTAAGGGAGACAACCCTCTCAAGCTTTCTGACATTCCTGCATTTAACAGAGACCAGAAGATCACAGTTGCAGCTATCGTTATCATGGTTGTAGCATGTATCGGTTTCAAGCTTGACACAGGACTTTTCGCTTTCGTAGCAGCAGCGGTACTTATCCTTCTCGGATGTGCGGATGAAAAGAAGGCTATCAAGTCAATTCCCTGGGGAACACTGATGCTCATCTGTGGTGTAGGCGTACTTGTAAATGTTATCGACAAGCTCGGCGGTATAACACTGGTATCTGATTTCTTAAGCGCACATATGAACGAGCACACAGCAGCGCCTGTTATGGCAGCTACTTCAGGTATCCTTTCATGGGTAAGCTCAACAACCGGTGTTGTAATGCCTACACTTTATCCTATCTGTGACAACATTGTTAAGACATTCGGATCAAATGTAAGCTATGTGGAGCTTATATCAGCGGTTACAGCTACATCCTTTGCTGCAGCTATCAGCCCTCTTTCAACAGGTGGTGCTATCATCATGTCATCTTACTCAGCAGCTAAGGAGACAACAACAGATGAGATGAACAAGATGTTCAAGACTCTTTTCCTCTTATCGGTAATGAACGTTGTTATAAACGTAATCATGGCTGCACTTGGTGTATTCAATCTCGGACATCTTTTCTATTAATTCCGGATTTCTGACACAATACAAGCTTCATCCTGAGAGATGAATAAATAATGCCGTTCCTACTCATAGGAAAATGTGGTAGGGACGGCATGTTTTTTTTTGGAAGCATAGGAAGATTGTATACAGGATGATTGAAGAAATAGGAAATGCCTATGGCTTTTATATCGATATATATATTTTACTATTATTCATATCTGAATTAATATATTTGCATAGATAATAGATAGCATAAAGCAGTTCACGGATTAAAAATGTGATACAATAAACGTAAATTTACTATTGAAAGCCACATTGGAATTGTGCAACATGCATATGTCTATGGATTTTCAAAAACGTATATTTTAACCCATAAGGGCACTATTAAGGAGGTTTTATTATGGTCAAGCTTCATGAAGGCGGCATATATCTCGTAAACGGAAAAGAAATCGTTCCCGAGAAGGAAGCAGCTAAGGTAGAGCAGCTTACCGGCAAGGCTGCAGACAAGGCAGAGGCAAAGAAGGGTACTATCGCATATGGTATCATGAAGTCTCACAACACCAACTCAAACATGGATGATCTTAAGATCAAGTTTGATGCAATGGTATCCCATGATATCACTTACGTTGGTATCATTCAGACAGCAAGAGCTTCAGGAATGGAGAAGTTCCCGCTTCCATATGTTCTTACATGCTGCCACAATTCACTTTGCGCAGTTGGCGGTACTATCAATGATGACGACCACTACTTCGGTCTTTCAGCTGCCAAGAAGTACGGCGGAATCTATGTTCCTCCTCACGTAGCAGTTTGTCACCAGTTCATGCGTGAGAAATTCGCAGGCGGCGGAAAGATGATCCTCGGATCTGACTCACATACACGTTACGGTGCTCTCGGAACCATGGCTATCGGTGAGGGCGGCGGAGAGCTTTCAAAGCAGCTCCTTCAGCAGACCTATGATGTTGCATACCCCGGCGTGGTTTGTGTTTACCTTACAGGAAAGCCTGCACCATTTGTAGGACCTCATGATATCGCACTTGCTATCGTTAAGGCAGTATTCAAGAATGGCTATGTAAAGAATAAGGTGATGGAGTTTGTAGGACCAGGCGTTTCATCTATGACAACAGACTACAGAAACGGCATAGATGTTATGACAACCGAGACAACATGTCTTTCATCTGTTTGGAGAACAGACGACGATACAAAGGCATTCCTTACACTGCATGGAAGAGGAGAAGACTTCAAGCAGCTTGATCCTGCCGAGGTTGCATACTATGACGGCTGCGTAGAGATAGATCTCTCAGAAATCCGTCCTATGATCGCACTTCCGTTCCATCCATCAAATGCTTACGAGATCACAGAGCTCTATGCAAACCTTGAGGATATTCTCCGCGAGACAGAGAAGGAAGCAGAGAGGATAGCTGAGGGAAGAGCACACTTTACTCTTCTTGACAAGATTACAGCTGATCATAAGCTTCAGGTACAGCAGGGAATCATCGCAGGCTGTGCCGGCGGTAACTATACAAACGTTGTTGAGGCTGCACATGCCCTTAAGGACAAGAACATCGGTGACGGTGAGTTCTATCTCAGCGTATATCCTTCATCACAGCCTGTATATACAGACCTTGACCGTAAGGGACTTCTTGCAGATCTTATGGATGCCGGTGCTATCATCCGTTCAGCATTCTGCGGACCTTGCTTCGGTGCCGGTGATACACCTGCTAACAATGCTCTTTCAATCCGCCATACAACACGTAACTTCCCTAACCGTGAAGGTTCAAAGCCTGGTAACGGTCAGATGTCTGCTGTATGTCTCATGGATGCTCGTTCAATAGCTGCAACAGCTGCTAACAAGGGTATCCTTACATCAGCTGAAGAGCTTGATTGCTGGGGCGATATCCCTGAGTACAACTACGATGACAAGGCTTACAGAAACAGACTGTATCAGGGCGTAGGTGAGGCTAAGCTTGATACAGAGCTTCGTTTCGGACCTAACATCAAGGATTGGCCTGAGCAGGAGGATATGACAGACAATATTCTCCTTAAGGTTGCATCAAAGATACTTGATCCTGTAACAACCACCGATGAACTTATCCCTTCAGGTGAGACTTCATCCTTCAGATCAAATCCTCTCGGACTTGCTGAGTTCACACTTTCAAGAAGAGATCCTCAGTACGTTGGAAAGGCAAAGGCTGTAAGAGATCTTGAGGATGAGCGTAAGAACGGAAAGGTTCCTGCAGAGATAGCTGATGTATTCAAGGTTATCAACACAATTCCGGGTCAGGAGAATGTTAATGCTGCTGACGTAGAGATAGGTTCCACAATCTACGCCAACAAGCCGGGCGACGGATCTGCCCGTGAGCAGGCTGCTTCCTGCCAGAGAGTTCTCGGAGCTCTTGCAAATATCACTCAGGAGTATGCTACTAAGAGATACAGATCCAACTGTATGAACTGGGGTATGGTTCCGTTCCATCTCAAGGGCGAGCCTGACAAGTTCGAGGTAGATGATTACATCTATGTTCCCGGTATAAAGAAGGCTCTTCAGGATAACAAGCTTGATGACATCAAGGCATACGTTATCAAGGACGGAAAGGCCACAGAGATTGAGCTTTATGTTCTTCCTATGACAGAGAATGAGCGCCAGATCGTTCAGGACGGATGTCTCATCAACTACAACAAGTTTGGACATAACAAATAATAGAAATACAAATTCTGATCATTGATAGAAATGGCTTGCAGCTAAGCCGGAAGCTTTGATTTCGATATTCCAAAATGATTATAGACAAGGAGAAATGCTTTCACGTACGTAGACGAAAGCATTTCTTTTTTGTTGAAGAAAACCGGATGCATATCCACCGGCGAGAATCGTCCCCGGTGCATCCCTATAAAAACTATTTGCATATTAAGTTCAAAATGCAATAGGAAAAACCTATAAATGCCATAACATCACAAATATTTTACTATAAAATATATACGGATTATTATAGAAATAACACAATTAAAAAGTTTAAATTTCCGAAGCGCTAGGTTATAATTACTAATAGTTTAAGCGCAGTTAACAGCGCATCGGGATTGTAAATAACAGCTGTTTTGAGGGGCTTTCCGGCTTCCTTAAATGAGCGTTATGAAAGAACTTTAAAGTCACAATTGTTTACGCGGGATCAAAGGAAAGGATCCTGCATCCAAGGAGGAAACTATGGAAATTAAGAAACCTGCTGTAGCGGGCACTATGGAATCCAGTGACTGCCAGGTAACTGTTGAACCTGGTGACGGAAAGATCGATTTCACACTGGATTCTGCTGTAGCTCATCAGTTCGGAAACCAGATCCGCAAGGTGACACTGGAGACACTCAAGAATCTTGGCGTAGATAACGTAAAGATTTCTATCGTTGACAAGGGAGCGCTTGACTGCACAATTAAGGCTCGTATCGAGGGTGCGGTTTTCCGTTCAGTTGACCAGTACAAAGATTTACCATGGGGAGGTTCAATCAGATGATCGAGAATCCTAACAAGAAAATTTTAAGAAGATCCATGATGTTCCTGAATGCACAGAAGCCTTCACTTATCAAGGATCCGTACATTTACAAGATTGACTCTCTCATGCTTGACCTTGAGGATGCCGTAGCTGTTACTGCAAAGGATACAGCAAGATTTTCTCTTTATCACGCTCTCAAGACTATTGACTACAGAGGATCAGAGAGAGTAGTTCGTATCAACGGTCTCGACACAGATCTTTGGGAAGAGGATATCCGTGTCTGCGTAGCAGGCGGTGCTGATGTTATCCGTATCCCTAAGACAGAGGATGCATCTATGGTTCGTGCCGTAGAGGAAAAGATCGTTGCAGCTGAGGAAGAGTTTAACCGTGAGCCGGGATCAACTCTCATCATGTCAGCTCTCGAGTCCTGCAAGGGCGTTATGAATGCTTATGAAGTATGTACTTCATCAGACCGTATGATCGGTGTAGCTCTTTCAGGCGGTGACTATACAAAGGATCTTCAGACACGTATCACCGGAACCGGTGTAGAGCTTATGGGTGCCCGTCAGCAGATGATCATCGCAGCTCGTGCGGCAGGTGTTCAGTGTTTCGATACAGTTTGGACAAATCTTGACGATATGGAAGGCTTCCGTAAGGAAGTTCAGATGATCCATGACATGGGATTTGACGGAAAGTCATGTATCAACCCTCGTCAGATTGACATAGTACATGATATTTATACCCCTACTCAGAAGGAAATCATCTTCTCAGAGAAGGTTATCAAGGAAATCGATGACAAGAAGGCTAAGGGCATCGGTGTATTCACTGTTGATGGAAAGATGATCGACATTGCTTTCTATGATGGTGCTAAGAGAAACATCATGCTTGCAAAGGCTGCCGGAGTTTATAAGGGGGATCTGTAATTATGATTAATGCAGTTGGTAGAGATATACCTGAGGAGATCTTAAAAGCAACAGGTAAAGAAGTATTCCAGGGTACTCATCATTTCGACGGCTATGAGTATCAGACAGCTTCACATAAAGTAAAGTGCGTTATCAATTCAAACGGAACAAAGCTTGTTGACAGCATTCATGACGTACTGGTAAAGTGCGGGATCAAGGATGGCATGACACTTTCATTCCATCATCATTTCCGTAACGGTGATAAGGTTCTCAACATGGTTATGGAAGAAGTTCATAACATGGGAATCAAGAACATCACTATCTGTGCTTCATCACTTGGAAGCCAGAATGATCCTATAGTTTATATGCTTGATGACGGAACTATCACAGAAATCCAGTCATCCGGTGTTCGTGGCCAGATCGGTAAGGCTATTTCTGAAGGAAGACTTCAGGGACTTGCTATCATGCGTTCACACGGTGCCCGTTCAAGAGCTATCGAGAGCGGTGAGACACATATCGATATCGCATTTATCGGTGCTCCTACAGCCGATGAGTACGGTAACCT
>JAILDF010000186.1 GCA_024689585.1 Oribacterium sp. | reverse complement strand
GGAGGCATCGACTTTGATTTCCCTGAGACAAAGATAATTCTTGATGAAAAGGGAAAGGTTACGGAGATTCTTCCATACATCAGAAACGAAGCACATATGCTTATCGAGGATTTCATGCTGGCGGCCAATGAAACTGTGGCCGAGGACTTTTTCTGGCAGCAGATGCCTTTCGTTTACCGTGTTCATGAAAGACCGGATCCTGAAAAGTTTGAGGCACTGGGACGTGCCATTGAGAATTTCGGACATTTTATAAGAATACGTGACGAAGAAAGCATTAGACCCAAAGAAGTACAGAAGCTTCTGGAGTCCATAGAGGGAAAGCCGGAGGAACCCATCGTCAAGACCATGACCCTCAGGTCAATGAAGCAGGCGCGCTACTCCACCGAGTGCAGCGGACATTTCGGTCTGGCAGCTAAGTACTACTGTCACTTCACCTCTCCTATCCGTAGATATCCGGATCTTCAGATACACCGTATAATCAAAGAGGACCTCAGGGGTGAGCTTAAGGGTAAAAGGCTTTCACATTATCATAGTCTCCTTCCGGGAGTTGCCGAGAGATCTTCTACTCTGGAAAGAAGGGCTGACGAGGCGGAAAGAGAAACAGATAAGCTGAAGGAATGCGAATGGATGCAGCACCATCTTGATGAGGAGTTTGACGGTATCGTTTCCGGTCTCACGAATTACGGCATCTATGTGGAGCTGTCCAATACTGTAGAGGGTATGGTATCCCTGAGACTTATGGACTATGATTATTTCGTATTCTATGAGGATAAGTATGAGCTGGTGGGCGAAAGAACCGGCAGGGTTTACAGGCTCGGGGACAAGGTCCGTGTAAGGGCAATAAGAGCCGACAAGCTCACAAGGACTATAGATTTCCAGTTGATAAGGGATGAGGAGGACTGCTATGGCGAATTATGGTAAAGAGGAAGGCACAAAGCTCATAGCCAACAATAAAAAAGCATATCACGATTACTTTGTGGACGAGACTTACGAGTGCGGCATCGAGCTTGCGGGTACCGAGGTAAAGTCACTGAGACTGGGCCAATGCTCCATCAAGGAGGCTTACTGCGGCATAAGAAACGGCGAGGTCTTCATTCAGGGCATGCATATCAATCCTTATGAGAAGGGTAATATCTTCAACAAGGACGCTCTCAGAGACCGTAAGCTTCTCATGCATAAGTACGAGATAAACAAGATTCTCGGAAAGCTCAAGGAGCAGGGCTACGCTCTCATTCCTCTCCGGGTTTATTTCCGTAAATCTCTTGTGAAGGTAGAGGTTGGTCTCTGCCGTGGTAAGAAGCTTTATGACAAGCGCGCAGATCTTGCAAAGAAGCAGCAAAAACGTGAGCTTGAAAGGGACTTCAAAGGCGCCAACCTTAGAGTCTGAAGAACACGAAATATTCTGCAGATTCTGGTTTTTGGATGTGTGCTGTTTTGGCACTAACCTGAAAGTACGACCAAAATAAAAGATGCGGCATATGGAATGGCAGTTATGGAAAAAGCCTTCCGATGCCGCATCTTTTTTATTTCATTGATATTATTAACCGGTCTTCTGTTGTCGATATAGAATGTGTATGAGTATGTTTTCGGCTGCTCAGCCGGGGCATAGGCATGACTGCAATGTGGATTCATTTTTTGAAATGAGGATATATGTATCAGAAGACTGTAGTTGTTAAAGGCATAAATGATTTAAATGATCTTGTTAATAACAAGAAATTAAAAACCCTCTACGCCAGCAATTTCCATACCTATGCTCAGATTTATACCACCAGGATCCATCAGGAGGATATCAGTGAAATTCTGAATGTTCTGAAGTCCTCTTTCCCGGGTATCAAAATCGCCGGTATGTCTATGTTTGGCATGGGGGAATTTAACAATCAGTACACCGCCATGCTGAGTTTTATGTTTTTCAAAAGATCCGAAACTCAGACATTTCTTTATGATTTCACAAAGATTACCGAAGAAGAAGGCACCGAAGAACTTAACAGGAAGCTGAAAGCTATACGTCATCTCAAAGGCGTTCATCTGTTTCCTGTGGGTAATAACATCGGAATATCAAAAATAATTGATACTGTCAGTGAAGGTCTGGATGGTGTCCCGTTTTTCGGAGCCCTTGCAAGCAATCATGTTGAGGACTATTTCCAGGGTGCCCGGCCATATGCATTTACGGATAATCCTGTAAAATACGGCCTTGCTGCCGTTGCTTACTGCGGAAAGGATCTGAAGATCAGAAATGATGCGTGCCTCGGATGGAAGCCGCTCGGCCGCACCTTTACTGCTCATGTTAACGATACCGTTGACCTTAAAATCGGTGAAACCTGCCTGGAAAAGCTGGATGATACACCGGTTGCTGAGGTTTATAAATATTATCTTGATGCCGACCTTAATGCCTACAATATGGCTAATATCAACGAATTTCCCATTATCATTAACCGGGACGGTACTCCGTTTGTACGTATTCCTTTCTATTGCGGTGAACATGGAGAACTATACTACTACGGCGATATAAAAGAAGGGGAACAGCTTCAGATAGGTTACGGAAATCCCAAGGAAATCATTGATGAATCCGAAAAGCTGAGTCTCCGTATGCAGGATTTTTATCCTGAGGCCATGACTAATTTTGTCTGCGTCAGCAGATATATGCTCCTTAACACCAGATATAAAAAAGAACTGGAATTTTTCACGAGAATGCTACCCCAGGCCACTCATGCTTTCGGTGCGGGGGAAATATTCAGACAGCACGGTGTCGGAGGTCTTCTGGCAGGTTCCATAGTCTCCATATGCTTCAGAGAGGGACCTGTTTCGGATTCCACACCGAAGACATATTTTAAACAGAGCACCAATATAAGACCCGGAGGTCTCGTGCCTCTTTCCGAGAGGCTTGTTTCCTATCTTGAAAAGACCTCCTATGACCTTAATGAAATGGTTCAGAAAACCGGTCAGGCCAATAAAGCCAAGAGCGAGTTTCTGTCAAAAATGTCCCATGAAATAAGAACTCCCATCAATGCCATCTTAGGCATGAATGAGATGATACTCAGGGAATCCACTGACTTCCAGATCCTTCAATATGCATCAGGGATCGCAAATTCAGGGGATCATTTGCTGAGCCTTGTCAATGATATACTGGATTTCTCAAAGATCGAAGCCGGAAAGATGGATCTGGTCCCGGTGGATTTCGATCTGTTGAAGCTGCTTACAGATCTGATCCAGATCGGACAACAATACTGCGAAAAGAAAAAACTTAAATTCAATGTTGAGATCAATGAGGATATGCCCTTCCTGATCCGTTTTGATGAGCTAAGACTAAAGCAGATACTTACCAATATCTTATCCAATGCGGCAAAATATACAGAAAAGGGTTCCATCACTTTTACCCTTGATTTTGAAAAGATAGACGAAAACTATGAATACCTCACCATCCATGTTAAAGATACCGGAATAGGTGTCAAAGCTGAAGATCAGAAAAAACTGTTCGTGGAATTTGAAAGATTTGACGAAATAAAAAATCGCAGCATACAGGGAACAGGTTTAGGTTTGTCCATTGTACAGAGACTGCTTGCCAAGGCAGACAGTAAGCTTCAGTTTGTCTCGGAATATGGTGTAGGCTCCGACTTCTACTTCACCATTAAGGTTTCGGTTGTACACTGGGGCACTGTCCGGTCTCATAAATCTGTATATAACAGACTTTTACAGGAAAAACCTCTTTACCATGAATCCTTCATTGCCCCAAGTGCCCGAATCCTGCTTGTGGATGATATAGAGGTAAATCGATTTGTATTTAAATCTCTCCTAAAAAAAACCGAGGTTGATATCACCGAAGCATCAGGTGGTGTTGAGGCTGTGTCTTTGTGTAATGAATATGAATTCGATATCATATTCATGGATCATCTCATGCCGGATCTTGATGGCATCGAGACTCTCCATGCCATCAGAAAGCTTAATAAGTCCTGGGTAAAAACAGTCCCCGTAATTGCACTGACAGCTAATGCAATTTCCGGTGCAAGAAACCTGTATCTGGAGGAAGGCTTTATAGATTATCTTTCGAAGCCCATCTTACCGACACATCTGGAGAAAAAGCTTATTCAGTATCTGCCGAAGGATAAGGTTAAGCTTGTGGAGAAAGACGAAAAGAAGAAGACAACTGATTCTAATCTTCTAATTGCGGGTTCGTCACAGAATACAGGTACCTACATCACAGATCTGACCGATCTCAACCTCATAGCAGGCTTGAATTTTTGCGGAGATTTCAAAACATTAACACAGGCACTTATAAATTTTGTTGAAGGAATCCCCGGTAATCTTGAGAAACTCAAATCCGCAAGGGACAGAAAATCACGTAATGATTTCATCATAATAGTACATTCCTTAAAGAGCACCTCACGTGCCATAGGTGCATCTCAGTTAAGCAGATTTGCTGAGATACTTGAAAAAGAAGGTAAATCCGGCAATGTTGAAGGCATCATTGAGAATGCTCCTGTCTTTGCGGCAAACCTGAGTGTTATTTATGAAAAACTGAATCCTCTTATCGACTACTTGAAGAATAGTTCATTTGAAAAGGAAGTTTCGGATAAGGATCATACCAAAATAGAACCTCCGAAAAGCAACATTCCTACTGCTCCGGAGATAAATCCTTTCCGTCCCCGGGAAGATGAAGTCAATCCGATTGAAAAAATTGGAAAAGTTGAGAAATTGTCTTATAATGAAATGACAGAGTCAATGATAGTACTCTTACATAAGGCTGAAGAGTTTGATCTGGATGCCTGTGAAAAGCTGGTGGATTTTCTCATGGCTCAGTCAGGCACTTCCGATATGAAGAAAACTCTCGTGAGTATCAAGGCTGCGCTGGATGACATAGACTGGGATCTGGTACAGCAGCTTATCACCGATTACAACATTAAACACAGCTTATTATAGAGGGATTAGCTATGGGTACAGATGAACAAAAATTAATTCTGCTGGTTGATGATGATATCATGTATCTCAAGATGCTCCACGGTGCATTGATGAAATATTACAAAATCGCGGTTGCAAAAAACGGGGATCAGGCTCTGGCCTATCTCAGTAAAAACAAGCCGGATCTGGTACTTCTCGACTATTTCATGCCTGTGAAATCCGGAAGAGAAGTCTTTGAAATCATGCAAAGTGATCCGGCAACCATGGACATCCCGGTTATCTTTCTGACGGGTGCCAATGATTCTGAAAGCGTTATGGAGGTACTTAAACTTAAGCCTGCAGGCTATGTGCTTAAGTCCACTTCTCTTAAGGATATTTTTGATACCATATATAATTTTTTCAAGAAGCAGAATTTATATGATGAGGATGACTGGTTTGAATAATGAAAAAACCACCGGGGTTTGTTCCCCGGTGGTTTTCTGTTACTGTTTTGCTTATATCAGCTTCTGAGTGAAACTCCGAGTCTCTCGAGACCGTTGAGTATCTTCTTTACTACAGAATTGATCTCATCGTCTGTAAGTGTGTGATCCTGGGCACGTAAGGTTACCTTATAGGCCATGGACTTATAGCCTGCAAGTACCTGTGCGCCTACATAGATATCGAAAAGTTCAACTGACTCGCAAAGCTTTCCGGATCTCTGGGTGAGCACGTCTTCTATCTCG
>JAILDF010000184.1 GCA_024689585.1 Oribacterium sp. | reverse complement strand
TTCTTCTTGCTTTAGTGTGAGAATAGGTATGATGTCTGAGCCGATACTAGGAATCTAATAAGTTTTACTGAGGTATGATCGAGATAAAACATATTTGGCTCAGAGTCATCATTGTTAAATATGATGGTAGCATATACACCTGCCACCGTCAAATTTTGAATTCTATTTCAGCACGTCAATTATGGTATTTGTTATTAAAAACGCTTATATTATATGCTAAGAACAATAGTAAATGACAGGAGTGTCGATATGGCAACAGCTATTATTTATTACAGTAAACATCATGGGAATACAAAAAAGATACTAGATGCTATTGCAGCTGAACATACGGATGTAGAGTTAGTAGATGTTACTTCAAGGAATACATTTGATCTAAGTGGCTACGATAAAATCGGATTTGCTTCCGGAATATATTTTGGAAAGTTTTCTGAGCATATATTAAATTTTGCCAAGGTTAACCTTCCATCAGGAAAAGATGTATTTTTCATTGCCACGGCCGGTAATCCGATGAAAAGCAACTTTAATGCTATAGCAAGAATAACAGAAAATAAAAATTGCAAAGAGGGAGGGAGATATATCTGCAAAGGATTTGACACGTTCGGCCCATTTCGTTTGGTCGGCGGTATCAGGAAGGGGCATCCAACAGAGAAAGAGATACAGGCGGCGGTTGATTTCTATAACAGCATTATCTAAAAACACGAAGGACTTTAAAAATACCAATGAATGACATATTACGTGGACAGCTGGCAATTGATTACTGCTGTTCCAGTTTTGAAATAATAGATAAAGAGAATCACTTTAAAGAGTATAGACCTCTGGAATTAAGACGCAGGTTCCATGAAAAGGACGAGATGTTCCTGAAGATAATAGCCGTGAACGGAAAACTCCTTTTCACAGGGCAAAAAGATATCATCGACTGGTGTCGGACTAGCTATGCCAACGCTAAATCCGAATGGTTCTTCGAAGCAAAGAACATGCATAAGCTAAACGAAAGACTCAGCCAGGATGGTTTCCAGATAGGAATGGTCCATCCTTTCTATATTGCTGAGCAGAAGTCGGAAATTGATACTTCAGGATATGAGATACGGTGGTATCATGAAGGAGAAATCGAGCAGTTCAGGGGAGATCCACGCTTTGATGAAGCTTTTACCTTCTGTGAGACAGCACCGGACGTAATAGGCGTTGCAGCTGTTAAGGAGGGCAAAATACTCGGCATGGCCGGCGCAAGTATGGATAGCCCGGTCATGTGGCAGATCGGAATAAATGTGGATCCTGAGATTAAAGCAAAAGGGATAGGAAAAATGCTTGTTACTTTACTAAAGAATGAAATTCTAGGAATGAACAGGCTTCCGTATTATGGAACATCTATGTCCCACATTGCTTCACAGAAAGTTGCTCTTGGTTCGGGATTTGTGCCCGCATGGGCAGAGCTTGTTACCGACAGAATCGGATATACGGAGAATAAAAATGGCTGATCTTATATCATTCAGAGAAAAAATGGATAAGTTTGATAAAGAGTCCCTTAAGCTTTTTGCCGGGGAATTATATATCAAAGGATTATCCAAACTTAGGAAAACAGAAATAATCGATAAGATTGCCGAGAGTATTTTGGAGCCAAAGAATTTATTTTACAGACTTGCAACCCTTGATGACAGGTCAATGGAATTATTGGAAAAGGGCTCTAAGGGGTGGATTGATATTAATTCCGATGATTATGTGGATCACGATCTTGCCTGTATGCTGAATGAGCTGGAAGTTGCTGATTTTGAAAATACTACCGGATTTTCTACACTAAAAGATGTCTGGGATATCTATAAGAAGAATATAGCAGGAGATGATTTCGAAAAATATCGGAAGAAAGCATCATGGGTATTCAAGTGTTTTCAATGGGCATATGATATGTGTGCTTATGTTCCAATGGATATTTTTCTTAAGATGGTCAATGTCAAAAAGGGCATACACATAAATGAGGAAGAGCTGACAGAGATTTATACGCATATACCAGAAGACAAGAAAAATATGCTTCTTATCCATAGATCATTTGTAAGCACTGTATATCTCGCCCATAAGGAGTCATTGGTAAGTCTTCTCAGGGCATTAGGTGATAAGCCTTACTATATTCCTACAGAAGCAGAAATTGAAGAGTACTTTGTATGGGGTGCGCTGATTTCAAAAAAGACTTATCAGGATATGAAGAAGTTTATTGTAACGGAAATGAAGCTTGATCAGAAAAAGGCGGAAAATCTGTTGCTGGATCTCTGGGATAAGCTTTTTGAGGATGATGACCCTCACGGAACAATGCAGTGGTTCTGGGATCAGTTTGAATTTACGAGTGAAGATCAGGTAAAGAAGATAGTCGGATTATTTATGCCTCTTAGCAATGATACCAATCTGATGATGAACAGGGGATATACTCCTTATGCTATGCCAAAGCCAAAGATGAATCCCGATCAGATGCCGACTATAGTGCCGGCGAGCTCGAAGGCTGCAAAAATGCTCGAAGAAGCTGCACCTAAGTTAAGGCAGTTGGGATTTGGAGTTGATATTGATGGAGATTCCAGAGAGATCCCTATTTTTGGTATGCCTTCAGGTATTAATGGTCCGATGAAAACAGCTACCAGGAAAGTTTATCCAAACGATCCATGCCCATGTGGGTCCGGCAAGAAGTATAAGAAGTGTTGCGGAAGAAACTAATGACGGAAGATATCAGAGAAGGATACTATGAAAATTTTGTTTATCGGTAACAGCCACACATACATGAATGACATGCCTGAACTGACAAGAAGAATGATTGAAGATGCAACAGGAGATAGTTGTGAAGTGTTTATGTTGGCTTATTCATCAAGATCTTTAAAATGGCATATTGAAGAAGAATATTTTTCAGAACGCTTCAATATCCTTCATGGTAAATACGATTACTGTGTTATTCAAGAACAGGCACATCCAATGACGGATGAATCAGATACGATTAAATATACAACTAAGATTGTTGAACTTTGTAAGAAAGTAAATACAGTGCCAGTGATTTTCGAAACATGGGCTGAAAAAGCAAAACCGGAAAACCAGACGGAAATGAACCGAAGATATAGAGCTCTCGCAGAAAGGCTCGGTGTGTTATTAGCACCTATTGGAGAAGTATGGAGCAATGTGCTTGGTGCAGGAAATATAGAATTATATTTCAGGGACGGCGAACATGCTTCAGCCATAGGTGATTTTCTTATTGCGATGGTTCTTACAAAGACAATAACAGGGAAATTACCTGATGAGAAATTTTGTACTGCTTTGGATTTTACTGTACCTTTAGAATTCCAGCCTGTAAAAGAAGATACTTCAGAAGAAGAGATAATTTTGGATTCTAGAATTGTTTCGATAATAAGAGAGAATGTTCAGAAAGTATTCGGAAATAAGGTGTGAATACAAGTAACACATTTGAGCCAGAATAAGAGGTAGATGTTATGGATAAATGTAAAGTGGCTGTAATTACAGGTGGTGCTCACGGAATTGGAAAAGCAATAGGTGAATTATTCCGCAATGATGGTGTTACCGTGCACATTATTGATAAAGCACCCGGGGACTGGTTCGTGGGTGATATAGGAGATAAGGATACGTTAGAGAGATTTGCGAAACAAGTCATAGAACAGTCCGGACATGTAGATTATCTCATCAACAATGCCCTTCCAATCATGAAAGGAATTGATGAATGTAGTTTCGAGGAATTCCAATATGCTCTTTCCGTAGGCGTAACTGCTCCGTTTTATCTTACAAAGCTTTTAATGCCGGTATTGTCAGACGGAGCATCTATAATTAATATTTCATCATCACGTGACAGGATGAGTAAGCCTCAGACTGAAAGCTATACAGCGGCAAAAGGCGGTATAGCTGCATTAACACATGCCTTGGCGATCAGCCTTTCCGGGAAAGCCAGAGTGAACAGTCTTTCTCCTGGATGGATTGATACGACTGATACTGAGATCACAGGGGCAGATGCCTCACAGCAGCCTGTAAGACGCGTCGGAAAGCCGGAAGATATCGCTGAGATGGTAAAGTTCCTGTGTTCTGATAAAGCCGGATTTATAACGGGCGAGAATATCTGCATAGACGGCGGCATGACAAGGCAGATGATCTATCATGGTGAGCATGGATGGACATATTCAGATACGGAGAAAAATGGATGAGGATTGATTCAAGAAAACTTGAAAAAATGGCAGAGTGGATGGAAAAACGTGAAGATATTCCTAAGGGATGGATTTATCTTGGTGACAACACTGAATGTTATTTCATCGGTCAGCCAGGAAAGAGAAACATCCTGGTATTTTTGGCAAATCCCGGCACGTCAAATCCTGGAGACAATAACATTGATTCCACTATAAAAAAGGTTAAGAATCTTGCCGCCGAAGATATGTATGATGGCTGGATCATGGCTTATCTGTATCCGTTAAGAACCAAAGATTCAAAGGAACTTCCTGAAAATGAAGATAAGAAGCTTCTTGAGAAAAATTTAAAGGTACTTATAGCTCTCACAAAGGCCTATAAAATTGACGCAGTATGGGCTTCATGGGGGAATACTATAGACACGAGATTTTATCTGGGGGATATTCTTTACGATATTCAGGAAAAGCTGGAATGTGATTGTGAGTGGTACTATCGTGGAAAAATGACAAGTGATGGAAATCCACGTCATCCGAAATACATAAAAAGCGGAGAGGAGTATAGGTGGTTTCCTGTATGTGATTATGCGGCTAACTGGAGATATGCTGATGTCTATTTCTGATAATGTAAGAATACGTAAAGCAAATAAATCTGACCTTGATGCAGTAGTAAATATTTACGATGAAATCCATCAGGCAGAGGAAGAAGGAACCATTTCTGTTGGATGGATCCGGGGGATATATCCTGTAAAAGAAACGGCGGAAGAGGCTTTGAAAAGAGATGACCTTTTTGTTATTGAAAAGGACGGTATTGTGTTTGGCTCCGGTATCATAAATAAAATCCAGGTGGACGTATATAAGAAAGCAAAATGGGAGCATGAGGCGGAAGAAGATAAAGTATGTGTACTCCACACACTGACCATATCCTCACGTGCCGGTAAGAAAGGACTTGGAAAACAGTTTGTCAGTTTCTATGAGGACTATGCATTGGAAAACGGCTGCTCAGAACTTCGGATAGATACTAACGAACGAAATAGGGTAGCACGGAAAATGTACAGTAAGCTTGGTTATAAAGAGGTTTCCATTATATCCACGGTTTTCAATGGTATACCTGATGTGAATCTGGTTCTTCTGGAAAAATATATAGGATAAAAAGTGATTATGAAGATAAGAAAAGCCTTAAAAGAAGATCTTAACAGGATAATGGAAATATATGCTTATGCCAGAAAATTTATGTCAGAGCATGGAAACCCAAATCAGTGGGGACCTACTAACTGGCCGCCTGAAGAGCTCATAAAGAAAGATATTGAGAAGGGCCTCAGTTACGTTTGTGAAAATGAGGCAGGAACAGTAGTTGGCGTTTTCTATTTTGACCAAGGAAAAGATATTGAACCAAACTACAAAGACATAGAAGACGGTGAGTGGATCGGAGATAATAATTATGGTGTGGTCCACCGGATTGCCACGGATGGTTCAGAAAAAGGCATTGG
>JAILDF010000181.1 GCA_024689585.1 Oribacterium sp. | reverse complement strand
AATATCCTTTTTTGTGATCTACCTTGCTCTTCATTCCTGCTATGTTGTCGGCAAGATATTTTTCAAGATTTTCGCCGGTGATCTTTACGATGTTATCTAAGGTCTTCTGTAGGTAGAACTGACCGGCAATGTGGGGAGTGATGATGCATCTTGGGGCATCCCAAAGTGGATCTGTTGCGGGGAGGGGTTCGGGCTCTGTTACATCAAGGGCAGCGCCTCCGATGATTCCGTTTCTGAGGGCTTCATTAAGTGCCTTTCCGTCCACTGCATTGCCGCGTCCGGCATTGATAAGGAAAGCTGTAGGCTTCATAAGTTTGAGGCGTTCGGCATTTATGATGTGAACATTTTCCGCTGTTCCCGGAAGGACCATTGCAACGTAGTCCGCTCTCGGAAGGAGCTTTTCAAGATGATCAATAGTGGTGAGCTCATCAACAAATTCAGGCTTGTCACTATGCTGATGTTTTGTAACACCGATCACATAGCTTCCCAGAGCATGCATCTTCTTAGCATAATGTTTACCTATGGAACCAAGTCCCAGCACCAGAGTTACCGAATCCTCAATGGAAACCACCTTGCCCTCCGGTTTCCACTCTTTGTTGACCTGATTTCTCATATAGAGGTCTTCTTTACGAGCCAGCATAAAGCATACAGATACCATCCACTCCGAAACAGTTGTGTCATAGGCACCTGAAGCACTTGTAAGAAGAGTCTCAGGAGAAAGAATCCCCTCCTTGCAATAATTATCAACTCCTGCCGAATTGGTCTGAAGCCACTTAAGCTTAGGAGCTTTTGCCACAACTGCCGGAGAAACATTACCCAAGATGATATCTACATCCTGCACATCCGCTTCCTCCACAATCTCTTTAGCCTTATAAACAATCTCATGACCCGCAGCCTTATTCTCAAGATACTTTCTGTCCTCATCACTAAAAGGCATAGCCCCTAAAATCTTCATCCAAACACCCTCCTGTCAAAATTCAAATTGAACAACTTTTATTGATTTTACCACATATTCCTTACTAAATAGCACCTATGATATTTTGTCGCCTTAACAAAAAACTCCCCGGGGAAACCCCGGAGAGTTGAGTAAACCTTTATTCTACAATCGCGCCCGTGTCAGCGGAGTGTACCAGCTTAGCGTACTTTCTGAGATAACCTGTGAGGTTTCTCTGCTCGCGGATCTGCATGGTCTTCTTGCGCTCTTCCATCTCTTCGTCGGAAACCAGAAGCTCAATGGAATAGTTCGGGATATCGATCTTTATCTTGTCTCCATCCTTTACATAAGCTATAGGTCCGCCGGCCTGAGCCTCAGGAGAAACGTGTCCGATGGCTGCACCACGGGATGCGCCGGAGAAACGTCCGTCAGTTACGAGAGCAACCGTGGTATCAAGCTTCATGCCTGCGATGGCTGATGTAGGGCTGAGCATTTCTCTCATTCCCGGTCCGCCTGCAGGTCCCTCATAACGGATAACCACGCAGTCTCCCGCCTTGATCTTTCCGCCGTAGATAGCGCCGATGGCCTCTTCCTCGGAGTTGAATACTCTCGCTGTGCACTCATTGACCATCATCTCAGGTGCAACTGCGGAACGCTTAACGATGGAGCCGTTTGGTGCCAGATTTCCGTAAAGCACCGCAAGTCCGCCTTCCTTGAGGTACGGATCATCGAACGGTCTGATGACATCTGTATTTCTGTTCACAGCATTCTTAGTAACCTCACCGATGGTCTTTCCGAGAACAGTCATGCAGTCTCTGTTGATAAGTCCATGCTCATCCAGGGAATGGATAACCGCATAGATACCGCCTGCCTCCATGAGATCCTGCATATGGTGGTGTCCCGCAGGAGCAAGGTGACAGAGGTTAGGAGTCTTGTCGGAAATCTCATTGATCTTACGAAGATCGAAGGGGAAACCTGCCTCATGGGCAACTGCCATAAGGTGAAGTGATGTATTTGTGGAACATCCGAGAGCCATATCAACCGTAAGAGCATTCTCGATGGTCTCTGCCTTAATGATATCTCTTGGTCTCAGATTCTGCTCCAGAACCTTCATTACCTGCATTCCGGCTGTCTTGGCAAGACGGATTCTCTCGGAATAAACTGCAGGAATGGTACCGTTGCCCGGAAGCGCCATACCCAGAACCTCGCAAAGTGAGTTCATGGAGTTGGCTGTAAACATTCCTGAGCAGGAACCACAGGTAGGACAGCAGGTATTCTCAACATCCATAACTCCTGTCTCATCCATAAGTCCTGCCTTATAAGCACCTACTGCCTCAAATGCAGTATTCAGGTCTTTCTGATGAAGTGAAAGCATCGGTCCGCCGGAAACAAATACGCAAGGAAGATTGAGACGAAGTGCCGCCAGAAGCATTCCCGGAACGATCTTGTCACAGTTAGGAATGAACACGAGAGCGTCAAGAGCGTGGCCTGTTGCCATACACTCGATGGTGTCTGTGATAAGCTCACGTGAGGACAGTGAGAAATGCATTCCGTCATGTCCCATGGCGATACCGTCACAAACTGCTATTGTATTGAACTCAAGGGGAGTTCCTCCCGCCATGAGAACGCCGTCCTTGACAGCTCTTGCGATCTGCTGCAAATGCTCATGACCCGGAACAACTTCGGTAAATGAATTTACAACACCGATAAGCGGACGTTTCATCTGCTCGTCTGTAAGTCCGTCAGCCTTTAAAAGTGAACGATGCGGGGTGTGCTCGATACCCTGCTTTACTAAATCACTGCGCATAATTATTTCCTCCGAAAAATAGTCTCACTGAATCCATATCTCCTGTCCGTTTTAAACCACCTGGGCTCTTTCCGATACAGCGAAATGCGGATTCACACATGCTTCAATTATATACTGTTATCCTCCTATTGTCGCACCTTTTTATTCCAATGTCCTATATTGTTTTAATCAAATAAATATAACCGGCAGTGATATCACATTTTTCGTTCAATCACTCCGGTTATATACTTATCCACCGGGGACGGTTCTCGCCGGCGAGAACCGTCCCCGGTGGAAATCTTAAAGTCCTGTGTCTTCAGGAAGTCCCAGCATTATATTCATGTTCTGGACTGCGGCGCCGCTGGCTCCCTTTCCGAGGTTATCGAAAAGAGCTGTGACGGAGGTCTGATCCTCATATCCGCAGACTACTATCTCAAGTTTGTTGGTTCCCGCAAGCTTATTTGCATAAAGCTTGCTGTCATTCTCACCGAAAGGAACCACTGATACGAAATGCTCATCCCTATAGTACTCTGCAAGCTTTTCGCAAATGTCTTTCGCTGAAGGATTTCCCGGAAGTAGTCTGTTCTGAAGCATGATGGTGGTTGCCATTCCCTTATAGTAGTCATCTACTACCGGCATAAATACAGGCGCATAGGTGAGTCCCGTAACCTTCTGCATCTCGGGAATGTGCTTATGCTTTAAGGTAAGTCCGTATATTCCCGGTGAGCTGAGAACCTCAGGTCTGTCCTCTGCTTCATAATCCTTTATCATGCTCTTTCCGCCGCCTGAATATCCTGTAAGGGAGTAACAGGTAAGAGGATAATCCTTTGGCAGAATCCCCATACGAACAAGAGGCGCTGTAACTGAAATGAGACCTGTAGCATGACAGCCCGGATTTGCTATACGCTTTCCGTTACGGATCTTTTCTCTCTGCTCCTTTGAAAGCTCGGGATATCCATACACCCAGTCGTCGTTGGTTCTGTGGGCAGTGGAAGCATCAATGACTCTGACATTATCATTGTCAATGAGAGAAACCGCCTCTCTCGCACCATCATCCGGAAGACAGAGAAAAACGATATCTGCGCTGTTTATATACTTTTTACGTTCTTCGAGGTCATGACGCTTATCCTCAGGAATCCGGAGAAGCTCCAGATCCTCTCTTGATCCGATGCGATCATATATCTGCAGTCCCGTTGTTCCGCTTTGTCCGTCAATATATACCTTTGTCTTCATCATTACTCTCCTT
>JAILDF010000114.1 GCA_024689585.1 Oribacterium sp. | reverse complement strand
ACGGTGCTTTTGACTTTGCCGGTTTCGATGAGGTAATTCATGTAACGGCGTATGGTGACCTTGGATAGAGTCAGCTGACCGGAAAGAGCTTCACAGGTCACAGTTTCAGTTGGATGAGCTGTTAACCATGAATAGATGGTTTCGAGGGTTTTCTTGTTAAGACCTTTCTCCAGGGGTTCCGATTCCGGGGACGGCTGTTGTGTTTCAAGAAGAGTATCAAGCTTTGTCTGAGTGATTCTCTCTGTTTTGTTTTCCGCCATAAAACCGGCTCTTTTTTTAAACTTGTCTATGGCTGAAGAAAAACGTTCAAAGGAGAAGGGCTTTATGATGTAGTCAATGATTCCGTTATTAAGAGTACTTCTTATAACCCCCAGATCATTGGCTGCGGTTATCATGATGACTGAAACCGGGTTATGGAAGGTGCGCAGCTTATGAAGGAGCTGCATTCCGTCCAGCTTTGGCATGTAAACATCAAGTATCGCAAGATCAACCTTGTTGTCTCTCAGATATTCCAGGGCATCAGCGCCGTCCTTGAAAATGGCAACAATTTCAAAGCCTCCGCATTTTTCCAGATATTCTCGATTGATCTCCGCAACGGGAGCATTATCATCTACAATGATTGCTTTATACATAAATCCTCCGGATTATTATAATTATAGCTATGGCGATATGTTTTGTTGAAAAGGTCAATCTACACAGAGACCTTGATTATGCATTAAAATCTGCAAAAAAGCTCAATCGTAGGACTATTCAACTTTTATGCCATTTTCAGGAATATAATCCTGGAACTCTTTTTTGAAGCCGGCTCTGATTTCATTGAAGAAGAGAGTAAAGGTGGTGCCTTCTCCGGGTTCCGATTCCACGTCAATGTTTCCGTTGTGCCTTGTCACGATTTCCCTTATCAGATAAAGACCGTTACCTCTTCCGGAATCCGCTTTTGTACTGTAACCGTAGGAGTAAACCTTTTCAAGATCACCTTCATCTATACCTGTTCCGGTATCGGAGACGGAAATCATAAGATATTCTTCGGCCTCGGTTATCTGAAGGTCGATTGTCCTTGTGTTATTTCCCTGCTTCATGTTGATAGCTTCGATGGCATTTTCCAGAAGGTTTCCAACGATTGTAACCAGCTCCCGGCTTGAAAGAAAGGCGCTGTGTCTCGGTATATCACTCTCAGGAGAAATGTTCATTTCAATGTCGGTTTCCAGCATGTTCTGGAGCTTGCCGAGAATCAGTGCGGCCAGGTTGACGTTCCGGATCTGGTGAAGTATTGGATCCTCAACATTGTGCTGTATCTCCGAAACTTCGTTAATGTAGGCGGCCGCCTTGTCAGGAGTGCCCATTTGGATGAGTCCGTAGATTACCTGAAGTTTGTTCATAAAGTCATGCCGGTTGGCACGTAATGCTGAGATCATATGCATTGAGCCCGTAAGCTGTTCCGCCTGACGCTGGGCTTCTGTTTTATCGATAAGTATGAGAGTGAGACCGGTCTGTTTCTTTCCTTCGAAAAGAGGGATTATATGCATAAGGACATTGGGTCTCGAGGAAGCCAGATTCTTGGTACTCTTCTGTATATCAAGAATGCTTCTTCCGTCCTCCAAAGTAAGAAAATCAGATATGTTCAGGTGCTCCAGATCCTCCTTTGAGGTGGAGAGGATGTGTTCGGCTGCATTATTGGCAAGCTTGATGTCGCCGTTCTTTCCTATGGATAGGATTCCTTCTTCCAAGGTGTTCAGAAGTCCAAGCTGTGTCTGATAGAGGTACACAAGACGTTCCGGACGGTTTCCAAGGAGGATGCTGCTGAGCATCTTATAAATCAGTTCCGGAATGAGAATGCTGGTGGCAAGGGCTGCTATGAAAAGCCAGCGGTACTGCATGAGAAGGTTATTCTTTAGTTCACTTACCTGGGACATTCTGGTGGATACCATGACGAAGCCAATGATGTTTTTAGAGGAATCGTATACAGGATGAAAGGCCCTTTGCTGGGCGCCTTCCGTACCGGTGCCGTAGCTTAAGTAGGCTTTTCCTTTAAGTGAAGCATATTGATCATCTCCCACAAAGGACTCTCCGATGAGGTTGTGCCTTATATGATATATACGTTTTGAATCGGTGTCCGCTATGGTGATGATGTCTATGGTGTCACTGGTTATGACTATGGAATCCAGGAAGTTGATAAGTGAATCATCACAACGCTTATCCAGCAGGGCCTGTCTTACGCTGTCGGAGGATGCCAGGATGTCGGCATTGGACACAAGGGTCTCCTTGATAGTTGCTTCCAGCCTCGTTACCGAGATGCGCATGGTGGTGTAAAGAAGGGCTGTGGTCAGAAGCAGAGTGCTTATGGCGGTTATGATGAAAGTGTTAACAAGTATCTGGGATAAACCGGTGACTTTTCGAAATGGATTTTTCAAAAATGTAGCCTCCTGAATGACAAAAAAATAGCAATTTTTTTTAAGTTTCTAAAGCTTAAAACTATTTCTTGAATTGTATATATTTAAGTACAGAAATGCAACAGTTAGTGCGATGCAAAGATCGAAAGTGACAGGCCTGTTTCGTAGAAACGGAGTGATGTCAGGGGCGTGGCACTAAAATCAACGTTTATTTAGGAGGTTTTTATGGCAAAGAGTACGGAAGGCTACAAGGGTTTAAAATTGTTTGAGATGCCCTGGACGATATTCGCGATTTTTTCAGCGATCGTTCTTGCGGCAACTTATCTTGGAGTTTTACCAAAGGGTATGGCAGGATGTTTCGCATTCATGATCGTTATCGGAACAGTCCTGAATGAAATCGGAAACAGGGCACCTATCATCAAGGATTACCTCGGTGGTGGAGCCATTGTAGTTATCTTTGGTTCAGCAGCGCTGAATTATTTCAATCTTATTCCTAAGCTTATCGATGCAGATAATGAGATTTATGCAATGGGTATAAAGCTGGATCTCATCGGAAATATCACATCATTCTTTAAGCCTACAGGTGCATTCCTGGATTTCTATATCGCAGCACTTATCTGCGGTTCAATTCTCGGAATGAACAGAAAGCTTCTTGCCAAGGCAGCAGCCAGATATTTCCCTGCTATCTTCGGAGCTATCGTTCTTTCCTTCGCTCTGGCAGGTGTTGCCGGTGCAGTTATGGGTTTTGGTGTTGTAAAGTCAGTTCTTCTTATTGCGCTTCCTATCATGGGCGGCGGAATGGGAGCCGGCGCAGTTCCTCTTTCAAAGATTTTTGA
>JAILDF010000091.1 GCA_024689585.1 Oribacterium sp. | reverse complement strand
TACCGTAACTTCAAACCCTTCTGCTTCCAGCTTATCCTTCCACATCTTTACAAATGCGCTCTCCGGGTCCATTTCCTTGTCGATCACATTTAGGTATATCCTCCGGTATTTCTTCGGACTTAACGGCAAAAGAGCTTTCTCATCCCTCACAAAAGTGACAGCCTTATCAGCCACCTCTTTTGCCCACATTCTGTGCTTGCTGCAGCCAACAACTGATAATTCTTCTTCCATAGGGACAAGACTTCCGTTTTTTTGTTTCTCATTAAGTCCCAGAGATGCCTTTGTTGCAAGAATTCTCAGCACTGCCTCATCAAGTCTTTTTACGGACAACAAACCACTGTTAATACCCTCAAGCATGAAAACGTAATCTTCTTCAAGGCTCTTGTTGAACAAAATCATGTCGCTGCCGTTTTCTATGGCAGTCGGTATGGCA
This sequence comes from Oribacterium sp., assembly GCA_024689585.1. GTDB lineage: Bacteria > Bacillota > Clostridia > Lachnospirales > Lachnospiraceae > Oribacterium. Next base: position 7,450 of record JAILDF010000091.1, on the reverse strand, counting down.
ATATTTCTGGGCATTGCACTGGTAAATCCTACCATGGGAGTGGCATCTGTGGTTATAAGGCCATTAAAGCCAAGACGTTTTCTGAGAAGACCTCCAAGAAGTTCCTTAGAAAGAGATGCCGGCATCAACATGCTTCTTCTGTCTGCATTATTGTTAATCTCTTTTACATAAGCCGGCTGGGCAATATGGCCCACCATTACAGTCTTTGCTCCCTTGTCTATAAGACTTTTATAGATATATCCAAAACTGTCATCCCACTCTTTTACAGACAGAGAATTGACACTGGTAAGGATATGCTGATCTCTTTCATCTATTCCATCTCCGGGGAAATGTTTTATTGACACGGCAACATTATTTTCATCTGCACCATCCATATAGCGTGAAGCGAAGGAAACTATCTTCTCCGGGTCATCGCCAAAGGTCCTGACGTTTGTTATCGGATTATGAAAGTCTCTGTTGATATCCACGATAGGAGCAAAAGACCAGTTTAGTCCCAGTGCTGCCCCTTCCCTGCATGCAACATACCCCATCCTGTAGCCGTTTTCAGGATCCGCAGTTGCTGCAACTGCCATGGGCTTGCCAAAAGATGTCCCCTCTACCGCCAGTCCATCTCCACCACTCTCCGTATTAGCGGCTAATAAAAGCGGAATTTTGGCCATTGACTGTATTTTTCTGTGAGTATCCTGAATCTCTTTTGCTCTCCCACTTCTGTACATCATCCCGCCAACACCAATTCCACTGACGATTCCGCGAAGAACTTCATCTTCACTGCTAAATCCCATAGGACAAAAAACCTGTCCGCATTTTTCCTCAAGGCTCATGTCCTCAAAGGTCTCTTTTACCCAATTTATGGCACTCTCGTCAAGAAAAAACGGATTTCCGGTATAATCGATTTCATAATTATCAAATGTCATATCAAACTCTCTTCTTCCAAAGTATTAAGCAAAGTATTTCCTGAGAAAATACGCCGGGCCACAGCTCCAGGCATGACAATAACTGTTTACAATGGTTCCTCCGTAAGGTGACTCGTCCGGATTTTCGGGATTATACAGCTCCCAGAAGGTGTCTGCACCGTTTTTGATCATTCCGCCCCAGTACTGTCTCATAAGATTGTGAGCGTCTTCTTTCCTGCCAAGCTTAATAAGTGCATCTATATAGTTGTGATACATATAAGGAGTAACCATTTTAACAGCACCGTCGCAGCCATTTAGTCTTTCCAAAAGCCTGAGTGCAGCACTACCTTCAACGGCATTTCCAAGTATCATCCATATCTGAGATGCAAAGGAGATCTGTCTGTCTTTCCCGCTTACGTACATGCCCATTTTTTCATCATATAAAAAAGTATTGGCTGCATCCTTTACTTTGTTGTAAAGATCAGCATACTCTTCCTCTGAGAGCACATCTCCGACCTGCTCGGCAAGCTCAATTGCTGCCTCCAGCGCGTACAGGAATATCCCCTGCGCACTTGCCTGTTTATTCAGCTCCAGATTCCAGTCCACAAAGCACCAGCCAAGAACGTCAAGGTCCTTTACTACATAGTGTTGGTCAAGGCCCTCTCTGGCAAGACTGATCTGTCTGCGGCATACCTGCCACAGATCCTCCAGCGCCTCCTGGTCACCTGTCTTTCTGTAATAATCCCTGAGAATGACCACAAAAAACAGAGAATAGTCAAACATACAGGTGTCGTCTACTTCAGGCTCAGGCTCCAAAAATACGCAGGCTCCGACTCTTCCATTCTCCTGAGTAAGCGCACCGAACAGGTATAGGCAGGATTTGACCATATCATTCATTCTGTAGGTTTCATAATTGGCCAGAGCCTGTATCCTAAGATCTCCTATCCACAGCCTTCTGTCTCTTTTAGGTCCATCCTCAAACACTGTCTGCATGCAATCTTTGAGAGTTTTTACAGCCACCTTGTCCATCTCTCTGTCCAAGGGATCTGCCGCCTCATAGGGTAAAAGATCCATATCTCTGGCAGAAGTGACGGCCTTGGCCCAAGCTTCGGAAATCTGAAGGTCAAATCTTGAACTGATATCCATAACCTCAATCCTTACAAATCTGAATGAATATCGTCTGTCAAAGTCCAGCCTTCCGGGGACCACATCCACCTTTACCAGCTCTTCCTGGATCCATGATGCGCTTACCCAGCCACTGTATTCTGATGCATCCTCAAACAGCTCTACTTCTCTTTCGGCAAAGCGTACTCTTAAGAGCACCGGAGCATCTGCATGAGCTCCTATGTTCTTAAAATCAAGAGAAAGATATCCAACCAGATGTCCGCCAAAGTCAAGGATGACCTCATCACCTTTTTTTAGTGACATAGTCCTGAAATCCCGGAGACTTTTTTTCTTTATTCCCTTGCCGTCCCTTGTAATACTTACTGTTTCGGCTACAGCAATCTCTTTTTCATTTAACCTTGGGAAAAGAGCCGTTGCTTTTTTCAATAATCTTAAGTCTTTCATGCTTTCAATAATCTCTTTATCAAATCATTGTTGTTCAGGTAAATAAGGAAAACAACCAGCAATACTGCATTTATAATTGACTGCATTGTTGCATTCACTGAGTTTGAGAATACAGCAAAGGTAGAATTTAAAAGTGACATGCAAACAGCCGCCAGGAGAAAGCCAATCTTCTCGTTTGTGAATCTGCCGATATATCCTGCGATAAACATAGGGAGAAATGCTGTAAACATGATGGCTATACTGCCAAAATTGAGCTGTCCTCCATTTATTGTCGTATTTCTGGCCGCATTAAGTGTTCCCACTATACCCATCAGGCCTCCACTGATCCCATAACAGATCAGAGTGTTTTTTACCTCATTGATACCTGTAGCCACAGCCACCTTCTGTCCCGACTTAAGTGCGTTGTAGTCATATCCAAAGGCCGTTTTATCAAAAGTAATTATCATAAATGCAAGGACTGCCGCTATTATCAATGCTGCATAGACCCAGGTTCCTGTAAGACCGGACATTGAAGGATTTTGAACTTCACTCATAACATATTTGCCACCGGTTATTGTGTACATAATTCCCTCATACACTAGCGTTACTCCCAGTGAGACTATGATGGGAGGCAGTCTTAATGTGCAATATGTAAGACCCGATATTAGTCCAAGTATCACTCCTGCAACAAGGGATATACAAAGCATCAGCGGTGCAGAGCCATTTCCCCCGGAGAGAATCCCATAGGTTATTTTTGCCCCTATGATACATGACAGACCGGCCATTGATCCCAGGGAGAAATCAAATCTTCCGCTGTTCAGATTTATGGAAAGAGCCATGGTTGTGATCATCACAATAGCTGTATAAACTATGAAATTGTCAAAGCTTTTCATATTTGAAATCACACTCTGTCCATTTAACAGGCAAAGAGTCTGCAAAACCACAAGGGTTACAACCGGCATGGCCAGTGCGTTTACGATTCTCTTCGGGGTACTCATAGCTAATCTCCTTATTACTCTGTATTACTTACTCTCTACAAGGCTCTTTACATCCTGATAGGTGACCTGACTTCCGATAATGCTATCAAGTGTCTCTTTGCTGTAGATGGGTGAATCACCGTTGTCATTGACAAAATACTCATCGAAGGTTGCCTTGTCTGTTGCTACCAGATAGCCCTGATTGAGCGATACAGCATTTCCCTCATCATTTCTGATAAGATTTCCGTCAATCGCATTTGAAACCAGCGCAAATACAGGTCCGATAGATGATGAATACTTACCTGCAAGATATTTAAGACTTCCACTCTCCATTGACTGACTGTTCATGGCAGTAAAGGAATCAATATCGGCAAAAGGTATATTTTCCTGTGAAAGTGTCTGTGCAAAGAATGTAGTTGCCATTCCAACTGAAAGGAATGCCTCGGGAGCCTTCTGAATAGCTGCACCAAGCTCATCTGTTGTTGTATCGCCATATCCCTGAAGGTATGCAACAAGTTCAACATCGCCGGAAACCTTTGAAAGATCAATTCCCTGATCCTGGAAAATCTGTCCCACGATCGCTTCCATGTCATTTGCTCCACCGTAGGTACAACCAAGTCCCGTAAGAATACCGGCTGCTCTGAAAACGTGCATAGGATTTGGAATGAAAGCGCCATAGAGAGCCACCTTCTTTACTCCCTGATTTTTAAAATACTCGCCCATAGCTTTTCCTGCCTCAAATTCAGTGGCATTTGAAGGTCCGATCTGGCAAACGAAGTGCTCATAACCTTTGTATTTTTCATACTGCTCGTCATCAAGAACTCCTGAAGCTATTGCATAGTAAAGGCCATACTGCTCGCAGGTCTCAATCTGCTGTGCTCTGTCGCTGCTGGATAAAGAGATAACTGCGTCATATCCCTTTGATGCAAATTTTTCAATAGCGGCCTTCTCGTCTTCAGCGCTTGCCAGCGCATCAGTGTAATCAAAGGTAACATCATAGTTTTCCTGAATATACTTCTCATAGTAATTTCTAAATCCCAGGGCTTCCTCACCGCTGACATCTGCTACAAGCACTCCGATTTTCTTGGTTTTGCCGGAAGGCTGAGTAGTTGTTTCAGCTCCCTGTGCCGATGCTGCGTTATCAGCACTGCCCTGCGCAGCAGGTGCCGAATTTCCACATCCTGCCATCACCGTCATAGCCCCGGCCATGATAAGTCCGATCACTTTTGTAAGTTTTTTGTTCATAATATTTTCCTCCTTTATCTTGGTAACAGTGCTGTCCTGTAATTCATGCTGGTTACATAAACCACCGCCAGGAAAAAGACTGCACTGATCACCTGTGTGATGCCGTATGCTGCGCTGCTGTCTATGACTATCTCAAGAATGTCATTCAGCAAAATATATGAGAAGCCACCGATCAGTGCCGCGTAAATCTTACTTCTTGCACCTCCTGAGATTGGCATTCCTCCGAAAACGATCGCAATAAAGATATTCATTCCTATACTTGATGCTGTTGTAGTAGTAACCGATGGGGTATAGCAAAGTGTCAAAAATGCTCCGAGGCCGATTCCAATTCCCGCCATCACAAAAGCCAGGATCGTATATTTACTTGCCTTTATTCCTGTAAGCTCTGCACAAATTGGATTTCCGCCCACAAATTTCATCCTTCTTCCGGCCTTCGTAAACTGGAATACAAAGAAGCATATGGCAAAAAAGGCTATTAAAAGCATTGCCTTAAAACCTATGTTGTCAAAGGGCTTTACAACTTCGCTGGGAATACTTATTCCGCCAAGAGCCCCTCCATAACTTGTGATGATCTGTGCTGAGAGAGCTGAAAGAACCGACATCATGGCAACAGTTGTCACGAAGGGAGGTATATGAAAAACCGAGGCTAAAACCGAATTCAGCAGTGAAGCTGTGATACCCACTGCGAATATCGCGACGATCATCAAAATAAGGCTCTGAGTCTTGTTATAGGTCATGACCCCCATAGTGGCTGCAAAGAGCGTTGATGCTCCAAGGCTTATATCAAAGGTGCCAAGGGTATAAATGAAGATCGCCCCAGTAGCAACCACCGCAAGAACAAGAGCCTCATTAAATACTATTTTCAGGTACATATCCAGCCTGTAACCATTTATGCTTACCACCACCAGAAATACTGCAAACAAAACCAGTAAAGCGGCAATGGGAAGTAAGGATATGAGTTTTTGTTTTATGTTGGTTTTTCTTTTATCTGTCATCTCTTTTACCTTCCTCAGATCATGTAGCTTATGATGTCTCCCTCGCTGAGGGTACTGCTTCTCTTAAACTCTCTTGTGATCTCTCCGTCCTTCATAATGAGTACTCTGTCACTCATACCTATCAGCTCCGGCAGCTCCTCGCTTATCATAAGTATTGCCTTGCCTTCATTTTTGAGCTTTACCATGAGCTGATACATCGCCTGCTTGACTCCGATATCCACGCCTCTTGTGGGGCAATCCAGGATCAGTATCTCGCTTCCGCAGCCTATCCATTTACCAAAGACAACCTTCTGCTTATTGCCACCCGAAAGCTGACCTACTGCCTGATCCATATCTGAACATTTGATCTTAAGTTCATCCACCTGTTTTTTTACATATCTTTTCTCACCGGATGAAGTAACAAGGTTTATTTTGTTTTTAAAGATATTCATTCCGGCGATAGCAATGTTGTCTTTTATACTGGCATCGAGACAAAGCGATTTCTGATCTCTGTCTTTCGACACATATCCGATCTTTTGCCCCATTGCATTGTGAGGGCTGAGTATCTCTTTTCCACTACCGCAGATAACATGCCCCGAATCAAGCTTTAGCGCTCCGAAAAGGGCTTCACCCAGATCATGCATTCCGCTGCTCGCAAGGCCACCGACTCCCACAATCTCTCCGCGGTGGAGCTCCAGAGAAACGTCCTTTAAATTATCTTTGTAGTTCAGGCTTTGAGCGCTGAGTACCACTTCATCAAGAGATGTACACTCCGTATCCGCCCTGTAATAATCACCTTTAAGCTCTCTTCCTATCATGCTGCTGCGGATGGCATCTGCCTCAAATTCCTCTTTTTCAAAAGTCCTTATGATGTTTCCATCCCTGAGTACCGTCAACGTGTCACAGACTTCCATGATTTCGTCCAGATCATGAGATATAAAGATCACTGACTTTCCGTCATTCCTCATTTTTCTGATCAGACTGTACATGATCTGCCTTCCATCGTGAGACAGCGCAGTTGATGTCTCATCGATGATCAGAATATCCGGGTTTTTCATGATAACTTTGGCTATTTCAACCAGCTTTCTGTCCTGAAAGTCCAGCCTTCCCATCGCATCTCTTCCGCTGATGCCTGCTATCCCAACGCTTTTAAGAGCCTCATCTGCTTTTCTTTCCAGTTTGTTCTTGTCCACAAGGCCAAATTTGTTTTTAAAGCTCCCAAGTTCGGCAAGGAACATGTTTTCAGCCACCGATATTCCTCCAATGGTTCCGCTTTCCTGAACAACCATTCCAATGCCCTTGTTCAGTGCATCTATCATACTGGCCGGTTCCCATCTGTTTCCCTTAAAAAACATCTCTCCTTCATTTGCTTTCTGCATTCCGGCAGCTATTGAGGAAATAGTGGATTTTCCTGATCCGTTCTCACCGATCAGGCCTCTGATCTCGCCGGGATAAACTTCAAGGTCAACCTCGTTAAGAGCCACGACGCTTCCGAATCGTTTGCTGATATTCTTCATTTCAAGAACTGGTTTATTCATAACTGCCCATTCCTTTCTGTAACGGCGCTCTTTATGATGCAATTATATGTTTAAAAAGCACTGAATATAATTCACAAAATCGCTCAACATTATTGATGTTTTATGACTTAAATATAATAATTTTTATATAAATCTTTGATTTTTTGACATCTACTTGCCGCGGAGATATAGTAGATTTAATAGGAGCCCTCAATATAAGGAGATAAAATGGACGCTAATGCATTAAAGCAGCATATATACGATGTTACAGAGGTGGAAGCATTTTATAGAGAGTA
>JAILDF010000046.1 GCA_024689585.1 Oribacterium sp. | reverse complement strand
CTCTGGAAGCAGATATGGTGATGGAAACCGGAGGACCGGTGGTGCTAACTCTGACAGATCGGGGCGGCAGGATGGTCACCGTGGTTTCCGGTGATAATGTTATGGCTGCGGAAAATCGTCCCATGACGGCAAAAGATGTTGAAGAGAAGCTCAGAAAAACCGGCGGAACAGCGTTCAGCTTCACGGACGTAAGGGTCAATATCAGCCCTGATGCGTTTTATCCGGTGGGAAAGCTTAATCAGTTAAGAAGAGAAGCACTGGAAAGGTACGAAGAGGAGATTTTAAGTGGTTCGAAGAGACAACTCGCGGAATGATAAAAAGAATACCGGAAAGAATGACAGCAGAAACCGGAATAATGACTATAAAAAGCAGAAACCTCTGAAGGAAAGATTTAAGGAAAACTCCAGGGAGAATCCTAAGGGAAATCTCAAAGGAAATTTCAGAGATAGTTCAAAGGGAAATTCAAAGGATAGTTCAAAGGGAAGTTTAAAGGATAGCTCAAAGGAACGTTCAAAGGAAGCAAAGAGTGAACCTGTAGCTTATGGTCTGTCTGCGGAAGACTGGCTTATGCCGGTCAGTGTCTCCGTTGAAACAGAGGCACAGCTTAAGGCTGTGATGGATATAAAAGCTGTCAGTAGAATTTATGTTGACGAAGCCTGCTTCGGGATTCCGGAGATGGTTTCCGAAAAAGATGGAATCGGCTCTAAGGGAGCAAAGGAGCTGATTGGTGATAGCCGAATACCGAAGAACAAGGTTGAAAAACATGCGGTTACAGAGGATGAATACGAGGCAGAAGCATTCGCGGAAATATTCAAAAGCATCAGAGCTTCCGGAAAAGAATGCGGACTGAGACTCAGACGCATTGAGAGGGAGACGGATCCTTTCCTTAATTCCCGGAAGCTTCTCGAAAATCTGGTAAAGCTCGGGGCAGCTCCGGATGCAGTACTTATCAGAAGCTTTGATGAAGCAATGCTTCTTTTTGACACGGAAGATGATCTTTTGGAACATCACCCATCAGAACAAAGACCATCAGAACAAAGACCTTTAGAACCTGAATATTCAGAATCGGAACCTTCAGAAAGAGGTAATAAAGGTTTAAATACTATAAAGAGGATTTTTGATTATACTTGTTACGGCTACAATACTGAGGCGGTTTCCATGCTTTTGGATCTGGGAGCGGAAGGTCTCACTTATCCCATAGAGCTTACCGGCAGAGAATGTATGGGGCTGAGAAAAGCTCTCAAAGAGAACGAATCGGATGATAGACTCAGGACAGTGCCCTATGAGGCGCTGGTTTATGGGCATCTTCCCATGATGGTGAGCGCCAATTGTATACAGAGAACCTCTGACAGATGTGATCACCGTAACAGGATACTTCGTTTGAGAGACCGTATGCAAAAGGATATGCCGGTGAGATGCTACTGTAAGTACTGCTATAACCAGATCTTCAATGCAGAACCCCTGGTTCTATATGACCTTGAGGGAGATATAAGAGCGCTTGAACCGGAAAGTGTACGTTATGATTTTACCATCGAGCCGGAAGCTGAAGTACTGAGGATCCTTTCCGGAGCGATACCCAAGGCTATGACGAGGGGACATTTCAGGCATGGAATAGAATGAGTTAGTGTTTGAGATCATCCGGCTTTTTGTTATATAGCTCTAAGACGACTATTGCAATTGCATGCTTTAGAGAGCACGTTTTTGCAGGATGGCTCCAGAGCTGGATCCGGGATCGGAATAGCAAATGACTTTGCAGGAGGGATGCATGTTTTGTGCCAATATCGGTATGGGTGTTTAAATGGTAAATTTATATATTACAGCTACAAAGTATATTCAGTTAATTTTGATAGTTCTTTATACATATTGCAATTTCAGGTATCTTACGATACCTGACGAGGATGATGCGGATCCGCTGTGCTACTGGCAGTTTCGCATCATTTTGTTAGTCCATTTTCTTATGAACCTGACAGTTTATCTTAAAACCGGAGAGATCAGTGCTGTGATCTTTTATCTGGTTCAGCTTCTGTTTTTCGCAATTTATGTTTTTGTATCCAAGCGTATATACAGAAACATTAACAGGCTGTTACTTAACAATACAGTGTTCTTTATGGCCTATGGTCTCATCATGCTGGAACGTCTCGATATGAGTAAAGCCATAAAGCAGTTTATAATCATGGTGGGGGCAGCAGCATTGACGCTTGTCATACCTTATATCATCGATAAGGTATGGGATCTTGTGAGATGGAAATATGTTTTTGCTGCGGTGGGAATACTTATGCAGGGGATAGTGCTGATAATCGGAGCCACCAGCTACGGTGCGAAGATGTCCATTTCCATCGGAGGATTTACCTTTCAGGCTTCAGAACTTGTAAAGATCACCTTTATTCTGGCGGTTTCGGGAATGCTCAGCTGTGCGGAAAGCTTCAGGGATATAGTATATACCTCCCTGGTGGCAGGGCTTCATATGCTTGTTCTTGTGTTATGTAAGGATCTTGGGTCCGCTCTCATTTTCTTTGTGGCTTACCTTGTTATCCTTTATATCGCGACCAATAACTGGCTGTATCTGGCTCTCGGTAATGTGGGTATGGGGCTGGCTGCGGTTTTTTCCTATTTTGCCTTCAGCCATGTAAGGACCAGAGTTTTTGCCTGGATAGACCCTTGGGCAGACATTGACAATAAGGGATATCAGATTACCCAGTCACTTTTTGCCATAGGAACAGGCGGCTTTGCGGGGCTTGGACTTTTCCAGGGACTTCCCAACAAGATTCCGATTGTTGAAAAGGACTTCATCATTTCGGCTATTTCCGAGGAGATGGGGGCAATAACCGCCATATGCATTACCCTTGTGTGCCTGGGATGCTTCATGCAGATGATGGTCATCGCCACATATATGAGGGACAGCTTCTATAAGTATGTAGCTGTCGGGCTTGCTATCGAGTACATAGTTCAGGTGTTCCTGACCATAGGAGGCGCCATAAAGTTTATACCTTCCACAGGTGTTACCCTTCCTTTCGTGAGCTATGGAGGATCTTCACTGGTTTCAGCCTTCATTGTTTTCGCCATCATACAGGCCCTTTACATCATCCAGGGCAATGAAGACGAGTTCGATGAATATGAGATGTCAGAGGATGATCCGGATTTCGGAGTGGATACTCTGTTTGAGGATGGTTTTTCTGATGTGGTTCCGGGGTACAGAGGTAATGTCAATGTGGAGGATCTGTGAATAACAGGACAGATCGTTAAAGTCATTATCTGAAACTTGAAGGAGAAACGACTGAATCAGTGGTTTCCAAACGAATATAGGTTTTACATTAGATGGAAAAAGACAAATCCCGTTCAAGGGAGAAAATTACAAATAAGAATATAGTGGGGTTCATCTATTTCTTTGCGCTGCTGTTTTTCGCCATGATAGGGTACATGGTGTACTTCATAGGCTGGCGTTCGGATGAGCTTATGGGTAATGCCTACAACCCGCGAATGGAGGTATTTGACAACCGCTTCGTAAGAGGTGCCATAATATCCTCGGACGGAGAGGTTTTGGCGAGAACGGTAGTTACCGACACCAGAAAAAACGAGGATGGATCTGATAACCCTAAAGGCAGCTATTCAGAGAAGAGAGAATATCCTCTGGGGAAAGTATTTGCGCAGACTGTGGGATACTCAACCAAAGGAAAGACCGGCATCGAGTCTCTTGCCAATTTCTACCTTATGGAATCAAATTCTAACCCGGTGATTCAGGTGGCAAATGAGATAACGGAAACCAAGAGTCTCGGTGATAATGTGATCATCACCCTGGATGCGGGACTTCAGAAAGTGGCTTATGAGGCACTGGGGGATTATAACGGCGCAGTAATAGCCGTAAATCCAAAAACCGGTGAGGTTATGGCCATGGCTTCCAAACCGAGTTTCAATCCAAACACCATCGTAGAGGACTGGGACAGTATCGTTAATGATGAAAACTCCGAGGCTCCTCTTCTTAACAGATGCACTCAGGGACTATATGCTCCGGGTTCAACCTTCAAGATCGTTATGGCCCTTGAGTATATAAGAGAGCATCCCAATGACTATAAAAGCTTTTCCTTCAATTGTGACGGAGAGTACCGGGATGATGAAGACAAAGACTATGTGGTGCATTGCTACAGCGGTGAGGAGCATGGGAAAGAGAACCTGCACGAAGCATTTGCCTACTCCTGCAATTCTGCTTTTGCAAAAATAGGCACTATGGTTAATAAAACGAAGCTTGCGAAAACCGCGGAGGAGCTTTTGTTTAATCAGGAGCTTCCCATAGCTCTTTCTTCAAAGAAGAGCAGGTTCAATGTTAATGCAGACTCCGGTACCTGGACTATGATGCAGACCGCCATCGGACAGGGAGAGACCATGATGAGCCCCCTCCATGAGGTAATCCTTGCATCAGCTATAGCAAACGGAGGTGTCCTTTCGGCGCCTCAGGTGCTGAAACAGGTTCAGTCCGCTGAGGGAAATGTTATCAAAGTGTTTGAGGAAGGCGAAAAGATAAGTCTGATGACGGAAGAAGAGGCATCAATTCTTGGCTCCTTTATGCGTTCCGTTGTCACAGAGGGAACAGCCTCGAAGCTTAGAGATGCAGATTATCAGGCAGCCGGAAAGACCGGCTCCGCGGAAGTAAGCAAAAACGGCGAAACCATCACCAATGCCTGGTTCACCGGCTTCGCCCCTTACGACAATCCCGAAATTGCAATCTGTGTAGTAGTGGAAGAAGGCGAGACCGGAGGCCGCACAGCCGTGCCGGTGGCAAAAAAGGTTTTCGACTACTGGATAAACGGAAGATGATGAAAGAAATCCACCGGGGACGGTTCTCGTCGGCGAGAACTGTCCCCGGTGGATTTCTGCCTATTTGACCATTTTTTTATAATTCTCAACGGTCTCTTTTATCCTCTGAGCAGGCTTTGTCAGTTTAGACATTGATTCACCCTTGTTCATGGTGTCAATGATGGCGGCGATATATCTTTCCATGTTGATGCTGAAATAGTATTCCTTGGCAAGCATTTCTTCTTTCTGATATACAAGGTTGGTGGTGAAGATCTTGTCAAAAACACCTTCCTCGTAAGCTTTGTCAAACTTTTCAAATCCGCGGGAGAAAAGCCCGAAGGTGGCAAAAACAAAAATCCTCCTGGCACCGCGATCCTTTAGCTGGCGAGCCACATCAAGCATGCTTCCTCCGGAATCGATCATATCGTCTACTACGATGACATCCATTCCTTCAACGCTTCCTCCGCAAAAATCATGGGCTACGATGGGATTGGAGCCGTTCACGATAGTGGTATAATCACGCCTCTTATAGAACATGCCGATGTTTACTCCGAAGAGAGATGTCAGAAATACGACTCTTTCTGTTGCGCCTTCATCGGGAGCTATGAACATGAGGTGTTCTCCATCTATCCTTAAATCCTCATATTCAGTTAAAAGTCCCTGGGTAAACTGAAGGGCAGGAGATACGTTCTCTATTCCCTTCAAGGGCACTACATTCTGCATTCTCGGGTCATGAGCATCAAAGGTCACCACGTCATGAACCCCCATGGCTTCCAGCTCCTTAAGCATAACTGCGCAGTCCAGGGATTCCCTCATGGTCTTCCGGTGCTGCCTGCTTTCATACAGGAAAGGCATGATGACGGTTATCCTGGAGGCTTTTCCGTTGCAGGCCGCAATGATACGTTTCAGATCCTGATAATTGTCATCAGGAGACATGCGGTTCAGGCTGCCGTCCATTTTGTAAGTCAGGGAATTGTTGCATACATCCACCATGATATACAGATCTCTGTCCCGGACAGACTCCTTTACGATCCCTTTTCCTTCTCCGCTGTTAAACCTCGGACATTCACAGGGAATGAGGAAGCTTTCACCGCGCCAGCTCTCCAGGATCTTATCCACCTTCTGACCTGACTTTATTGCTGACTCAAGAGCTATGATCCCAAGCTTATCTGCCATACGTCACCTCCCGGTATGGTTTCATACCCTCATTTTTTTCCAATTACACGCTCAAAGCTCCCGGCCTTATACCACAGAGCCGTATTTATACTTTATTGTAGCATTATTATCGTTCAAAAATCATAAAAACGGTGAAAAATCCTAACGAAAATACATAAATACCGTCACAGTTCAGCCGGGGTGAGCCCTAGTGGCGCCGCACCATTTAGTGCGACAGTTTCGTGAACCATCCGGCTGAACTGTTACTAAATATCTGCTCAGTCAGGTGACGTGCAGTCGCCATCGCTAGATCCGGAAAGGAAGACAGACGGTGAATTCAGAGCCATTACCCGGTGTACTTTCAACACCTATGCTGCCATTGGACAGCTTCAGGATTGAGGCACATATAGCGAGACCTAATCCGTTCCCCTCGGATTTATGAGTGGTGTCAGCCTGATAGAATTTGTCAAAGATATGATGGATCTCGGATTCGGTCATGCCTATCCCTTCATCCCTGATACGTATTTTTACAATGCTGTCATCCTTTTCGATGATAGTAGTTATGGTGGATCCGTCAGGTGAGAATTTTATGGCATTGGAATAGATATTGATCCAAACCTGTAAGAGCATATTCTGATAATTGATGATATTGACCTCGGGAAGCTCCATTTCAAGGTCGATATTTTTTTGTGTCCATTTTTGTTCCAGTATGAGTATGGCTTCACGCAGCTGTTCATCAAGGGAAAACAGCACAGGAGTTTCATTGATGGTTCCTGTATTCAGGCGTGAAAGAGCCAGTATGTTACCGGTAAGTGAGGAAAGCTGCTTTGTGCTGATCATGATTTTTTTTGCATATAACTGAAGCTCATCTCTTGTGACATCCGGTGCAAGCATGAGAGATGCGTAGCCCTCTATGGAAGAAAGGGGAGTTTTGAACTCGTGGGAAACATTGGATACAAAATCATTTCGGAGAGTTTCCGTGTTTGAAAGCTCATTCACAATACGATTGAAATTTCTGTTCATGTTCCTGAATTCCCGGAGCCCGGAATTTTCATCAAGCTTAACCTGAAAATCGCCCTGGGAAACCCTTTGCAAAGCATCGACCAGGCGATTCAACGGCTTGATTATAATAAAGGAAATAAATCTTATGATGATAAGACTCAGAATCAGGACACTTATAAGGTAGGGGGTCAAGGGGTTTTTTATAAAATACAAATGATTTGTAAAATCATACCTGTAAAGAATAAAGCCTGCGATAACTCCTGCCAGGATAGACAGTAACAGACCTATGAATGAAAATGCATAGGTAAAAAGCCATAATTTATGTTTTTTCAAAAAATCGGACAGGTATCTCTTCATAGGTTCAAATCTCCATTTTTCTTAAGCTCTTGCTCATGCCATATATTTTATGAAAGGTATAAGGATTCAGGTAAAATATGTCCCTGTTCAGTTTTCGCGGGGAATGATCTTGTAGCCAAGTCCCCTTATGGTTTTGATGCTGAAGTCGGGATTATCTTCAAAAAGCTTTCTCAGCTTACTGATATGACAGCATATATCAGGATACGAAGGACAGCTATGATTCACAGATAGAGGAGCTTAAGGACAGGCTCAGTGAAGAAGGGCAGGAAAATAAGAGTGAGATAAGGGCAGAGATAAATTCACTGAATAAACAGAAAAATCAGGAACTGAAATCCATAAGGCAGGATATAAAGAAAAATACCGATGCCGAAAACAGCCGTATACGGTCAGTTGAAAGAAATCTCTATGATGCAAAAAAAACAGCCGGAAATAAATATCAGGGGATGTTTTTTGACTACAAAGAAATGGAGCTAAGCAAGGCGGCTCTTGAACAAAAGCTTCTTTTAGCCTCCGGAGAATATGAAAAAACAGTCAGGGAGGCAGCACTTGGAGGTGCTTCAGCAGCAGAGGTGCAGTCAAAAAAAGCAGATATGGAAGGCGCTGAAAACAGTCTGGAAGCATTGAACATAAACATGGAGAAGCTTAAAAGAACCATAGGCATGGGACTTGGGTACAGCCCGGAGGAATGCAGAAATATAACCTTTGGGGCTGTACCCGAATATGCTCATAACTATGCAGATACAAGAGCTCTTGAGGTTGATATAAAATCTGCATATCAGCAAAATACAAGCATGGGACAGGCATATAGTATTCATGAGAATGATTTCACAGCCTGGAATCATAAGGCCATAACTGTAGACAAGACGGAAAAGCAGATTCAGATAGCTATGGAGGAGCTTCTTGATAGTGTAAGAGAAAAGCAGCAGGGACTTCTTTATTCGGAAACCTCTCTTCAACTGGCACATAAAAACCAAAGCTCTGCGGATATAAAGCTTTCATCAGGACTTATCAGCCGTCAGGAGTACATAGGGCTTAAGCTTAACTATATCGATGAGCAGAACAGTGCCGAAAAGGCGAAGCTCGATTACAGCCGTGCGGTTTTTGACTATGAACAGGCTGTGACAAAGGGCATTATGAAGATGTGATCGGCTTATAGATATCTTAGCGGAAGTGCAATGAGATTCTCACGTAAATAAACCTTTTTATCTGTCAGACACAATATCATTTCCGGCTGCATTTCCGGTGAAATGTGACATATATTGACAAAGGGGTTATAATAGGTCTGCTGCGGCAAATGCCGTGGCGGACTTTTTTGTTATGGGATATTTTCCTCTAAAAAGGATGGGATGACTTCCATGACAAAAGAAAACAGATTTAGGGAGCCAATTAGATCATTATCTGTATGTCGGATATAAACGGCTAAAAAATGCATTTATAGAGGAGGTAGTTAGTGAAACGACTTTTATCTTATGTAAGTGATTACAAGATCAGGGCGATCCTGGCACCGCTGTTTAAGTGCCTGGAAGCCTGCTTCGACCTTTTGGTGCCCATGGTCATCTCCAGCATGATCGACAAGGGCATAAACAATGATAATCTTCCGTATATTTTTCAAATGGGAGGGTTGCTGCTGTTACTTGCAGCCATAGGTCTCACCTGTTCCTTTACTGCACAGTTCTTTGCCGCAAAGGTGGCCATCCATACCGGAAAAGGGCTCCGAAATGATCTGTTCAGGCATATAAACAGTCTTTCCTACAAGGACATCGATATCCTGGGCACCAGCACCCTCATTACCAGAATGACATCTGATATCAATGCTGTGGAAAGCGGAGTAAACATGGCCCTCCGCCTGTTCATGAGATCACCCTTCATCGTATTTGGTGCCATGATCCTTGCTTTTACCATCAATGTTAAGGCCGGAATCATTTTCACCATCACCATAGCGTTGCTTTTTGCGGTGGTTTTCGGAATTATCCTTACAACTGCGCCTATGTACAAAAACAACCAGACGCAGCTGGATAAGATAATGAAGACTACCCGTGAGAATCTTCTCGGTGTAAGAGTAGTCCGCGCTTTCAACCGTCAGGCTTCCGAGATAGAGCAGTTCAAGAGGGAGAACGACAGACTTACAGAAATGCAGGTAAATGTCGGACGTATCTCTGCGCTTCTTAATCCTGTGACTTACGTTATTATCAACCTCGCTGTGGTTTATCTCATTTATCGCGGCGCCAATTTTGTTGATAAGGGATCATTAACCCAGGGTCAGCTTGTGGCTCTTGTTAACTACATGTCCCAGATTCTGGTTGAGCTTATAAAGCTTGCAAACCTTGTGATCCAGATCACCCGTGCCATGGCAAGTATGAACCGAATCGA
>JAILDF010000045.1 GCA_024689585.1 Oribacterium sp. | reverse complement strand
CTCCTAAATAATGAAACTACTGAATATTACTATTCGGTTTGTTTATCTTATTTTAATTAAATTCTCGTGCTTTGTGGCACCATGATAAGCCATTCCGGCACTCGAGCTCACAAAATACTGATGTATTTTAATACATCGGCGACCATATTGCAATACTTTCGTTGATTTTTTTGGCTCCGGCCTAGTCATTATCTTACAAATGCATGGACTAAATAGTTGAGGCATTTAAAGCTATAACCAATAATTAATTTCTACCTATCGAAGTACAATATACTAAAATTTTTCACTTGTCATCAATAGTGTATTACATCTTCTTCATTTCTGATTCGCTCAACAACTTCTTTCGCGTCTTCACTTGCGAAATAATTGTATGTCGTCTCAGGAACCAGATCTTTTATGCTTTCAAGCTCTCCGTCATGTATGTATTTTCTGACTGTAGAGGCAGAGATTGCTTTGCCGTCATGTTCTTTTCTCGGGACTATGTGGCATTCTATGCCGGCTTTGGGAAGGGCTTCGGACATGATGTCATTATAGATGCCTGTAACCAGTGAGGTGGGCTCATCTCCTACGAATCGGGAATTGATATGGAGTTTCTTTGCAATTCCCTCGAATACGTGAAGGTCTATTCCGGCCTGGCTTTTTATGACGGCATTGTCACCTTTCTGGAAGTAAGCCGGGAAGGTTGCGGAGCTTATGATATAGGAGCCGGAATCATGATATACAATTCCCTTGAGGTCGGCGGTGCCTTCTTCGATAAGTTTTCTTCTTACCGAAAATGGTACAAGGCTCGCATCTTCGGAAACCATGAAGAGATGTAGTATGTCGCAGTTCTCCATGGCTTTTTCTACAAGGTATCTGTGACCGAGGGTGAAGGGGTTTGCATTCATCACGATGGCTGAAACCTTCAGGCCGGGAGCGTCGCTGTTCATTGCTGGCGCAGTGTCAGGTGAACCTGTCTGTGTCGAAGTGCTTCCTGCAATACCGGTTCCCGAAGCTGATTCATCATTTTCAAGCAGGGTTTCATAATTCTTTGCTTTCTCAAAATCCATTTCCTTCAGCTGTGCCAATGTCTCCTTCTTCAGGTTCTCAAGATAATCCTTGAAACCGGTTCTCTTGTTTTCCATGAAGACGATATTGCATTCTTCCATACGGGCTATTTCTTTAAAGCCAAGGCTGTTAAAGAAAAATGCCGTATTGCATTTGGTGTACAGGAAGAGATGATAGTTACCTCTGCTGAACTGATATTCGATAAGATGGGATACGATATCGTTCATCAGAGCTTCTCCCTGGTGATCGGAGCTTACCGCCATGCATCTCAGGGTATTTCCGAAGCAGCTGCCGGTGGCGATGACATTGTAATCATCGTCCAGCATGGCTGCCGTGTAATCCAGATTTTTATCTAAGTGGATGCCTTCTTTTTCAAGGAGGACCTCCACCTGTGTTTTCATATATCGGTCACCGGGACCGACTGATGTTATAGAATAATTTGCCTCTGCCATAACTCTCCTTTTTGGTCAGGTTCGGCCCAAGGAAGGCCTTCACCTGATCCCTTCGGGAATATATCCTTGTTTCTCTGAACAAGGATGCCGCCCAGCCGACGAGGCTGGTTTCGACCCCGTCGAAATCAAACGAAAATGCCTGCGCGAAGCGCATCTCAATGGCATTTTCTCCTCTTTCCATATCGGTCGTAGTTTTCCCGATGGAAAACCACTCCACTCAAAAACGATGTCCACCACCGCCGCCGTGGTGTCCGCCTCCGCCGCCTCCGCTGCTGTGATGGCCGCCGCCACCGCCGGAGTGTCCGCCTCCGCCGCTGGAGGATGGCGGGATGTATCTCTTGGTCTGTCTCAGGAAGGATTCCACACTGGCGCCAAGTATAAAGCTGTTTACTGCGTGTACCAGAACTTCATCACTCTTGATTTCTCTCTTGTAGGCTCTTCTGGAAAATGCCAGAAGGCCGTAGTTTATAAGAAGCGCAAGGATGATGGCGAGAACAGCATTACTGGTGTACTTCATGGGCTGGGCAATGCGTCCGCCTTCCAGTACCTTCTGTATCTGTTCAAAAACCAGTGATGCGCATCCGTAATAATCGCCTTTACCTGCAAGTCTGTAGGCATTGTCCGTAATGGTCTCCGCCCTGTCATTATTTACAATGCTATAAACTTCACCGTCACTGTGGATAAAGATCTCTCTGTCCGCCATGTCGATCATGAACATGGTTCCGCTGTCCCAGTCAAAGAGTTCCTGATATCTTTCCTCAGTATAGTAGGTGGTGGAGTTCGAGTGGGCTTCTTCATTGGTAACGAAAGCAGCATTACCATATTCCGTAATACCGGTCATTTTACCCACAAGGTCATATTCCTCATCGTCTGTGAGGAGGTCCGCAGCGTCATCAATGTAAACCACATATTGTGTCTCGGGGTTTGTATATTTCACTTCTCCCGCAAGGCTTTCCGATGCAAATATGAATATCAGCAGAATCATGCCGAAAACAGCCCTCACAAAAGCCGAGAAGCGATTGTTCCTTATGGCCTCTTCATTTGCTTTGTACTGTTTCATAAAATTTCTCAGGGTGAAATCGGTAAGTAACAATCCCAAAAGCTTTGATTTATTTTTAAGCATGAATGTTACCTCCTTCCCTGTCAAAATACTCCGGAATGGGATGTGTGGACAGGATATTGTACTTCTTGATTATTCCTGTAATGGTATAAACTATTCCCGCAAAAACCACGGTGCTTGCCGCATAAAAAATAATATCTTCAATAGGATTCCATAAAAGCACCACAACCGAAATCACAAGTCCGGCTATAACTCCCGCCATCTCTGTGTAGCTGTATTTTTTAGCCGCTTTCTTGTCGCCGGCAGCCTTGGCCTTGGAAGCCTTTTTGCTGTCAGTCATATAGATTATGAGCACAATGATTCCAATGATGAAAAGGATACCCACAACTATAAACCAATACTCCATCAATACGAATATTACACCCAGGACTACCTCAAGTCCCCAGTACGCCATGACCAGATATCCGATGATAGTTCCGCAGCCTCCTGTCTGAAGTTCCTTCTTTCCGCCGGTTTTGTTCTTGAACTCTTTGTAGGCATTGGACTCCACCTTTGAGCCGTCTTTAAAGACTCCCCTGCATCTTGCAGCAACATAACCCTGGTCTTCCGTAGGGTCCTCCTGCTTCTCGATCTTGTCTATTTCTTTCAGATACAGGATTCCTGTCACCATCGCCATGATAAGTGAGAAAATAAGTACCGATCTCGGCGTGATGGTAAACTGCAGGTTAAGGAGGATGAAGATAGGAATGGCCATCAGAAATGAAGCAATATAGAAGGACTTGAAATCCACCGGGATATCCGCGGAGAGTTTTCCAGTAACACCATTCATTACCGAATAACATACACGGTCTCCCTTCCTGTAGGTAAGGAACCAGACCGGAAGCATCGCCTCTTTTTCACCGTTATACTTCAAATTAACCACTTCCTCAGCTTTTATGACGCCTGAACCCAGATTGTCTCTGTCAAAGCCTTTCTTTTTGCATTCCCGGTCGATCATATCGAAGGTATGCTGCAGAACGTAAACCTCCGCATCATCCCTGTAGACATCCGAGGGAACATCCGGAACATCCGCATAAAATCCACACAGAAAGGAAGGTGTAAACTCCACCATGTCTTTGGCACTGTAAGGCGCTATAACATCTGCGATATGGTCATCAAAAGAGCTGGAGGCATCAAAGGCTATTCCGTCAAACGAACCATTAACATCCATGGTGAGATTATACTTGTCAGTAATCTCATACCTGCCCTCCATCCTGGACTTGGAAACCGGCACCACTGCCTGAGGCCCAACAGAAAAACCATATACCCAGTATGGCATGTAAATGCCTACAAATCCGGATAATGCCTCCGGGTCTGTAAGTTCCTTAGGAGCATAAATCGCCCCCTTCATCCTCTTCACAAACTTGTCCTTGCAGGCAGCCTTATCGATTTTAAAAGGAATGATCTTCTCCGGTCTTCTCTCGTTACTGATTCTTGAGGAGAACACCGCCGGCTGTCCGCAGTAGCTGCAGAATCCCGCCGCGCTTAAATTGGTACTGGATATTTCCGCACCGCAGCTCTTGCAGGTAAATATGGTCATCTTCATGACACGGCCGTTATTTCCTTTTCCCGCTTCCCCTGAGGCTTCTGCATCAGAAGCCTTACCGGGCTCTGCACTCTTTGAGGCTTCTGTTTCAGGAGCTGCACCGGATTCTGCACCCTCTCCAGTGTAATCACCCGTACCTGCCTCTTCGGGATGCACTTCAACCGTGCGTTCTTCCGCATCCTGTTCCTTTTCAACCGAATACGGATCATATGTGGTATCACAATGCTCACATTTAAGCATCTGTGAAGGTATGTCAAATCTCAGATCTCCGCCGCAATTCGGGCACTCATACATAACTAATCCCCTCCAGCTTTAATAGTAATATGGTTACCGCGAGAATATCCGCTGCCCCACCCGGACTGATATTCTTCTCAATACATTTTACATTAAGTTCCTCAATTGCCGAAAGTCCTTCTTCACTGAAAGCCGCTCCCAGCTTGACGATTTTGTCGCTTTCAGCCCTTAGCCACTCCATTTCTTCATAAGAGCTCCTGGTGAGTACATTGGTATCCCTGAGTTCCGACATGATGGCTATGAGGGTGCTAATGTTTACGGCATTTTCATAATGCTCATCCCTCATACTTCCTTCCCCTTCAAGGAGGTCCGTTCTTAATGTCGCAGCCTCTGCGATCTCACTTCGAAGTTTCATGTCCTCTGAAATATTCATGAACTTTCTCATGGCAGGTATTCCGATGTCTCGAATGATGGGAAAGCCCTCTATAGCCTGACCCCGGATACCTCTTTCTCCGTATTTATGATAGAGTTTTTCGCCATGGGATCTCGGTTCACGTTTTTCCATCTCTTCGAAATCTCTCTCAAGAATCCTGGCAGACATACGCCTTCCTGTCTCGAGGATCTCTGCTATGTCAAAAGACCTTCTCCATGCATTTATGCCTGCTGCAGCAAGAAGTATCCCCATGGTGAAGATCATACCCTTATGGGTGTTGACATTGCCGGTGGCAGCATACATGGCTTTTTCGGCTTCTATCCCTGTTTTTCTAATGTTTAGGAATAGAATATCCTCTTCTCCCTGATGATCCAGTCCCTGCCTGAACATCTCTGTAAGATAAGGCGTTATGGCTTCAGTGCTGGCCAGAAACGTCTCGAAGGTCATATCCTTGTGGGCGCCTGTATCTCTTCTGTCAACGAGTCCCGGCTTGGGGGTTGCGTATACTTCCCCCAGAAGAGCATTCCTCACATGCCAGCCGACGGTCTCAATCA
>JAILDF010000003.1 GCA_024689585.1 Oribacterium sp. | reverse complement strand
GAATTTATTTAACCATTTGAAGATCTCATCAGCTTCGTATATCTCAGCATCGTCGGAATCCCCCTGATTTTCACGTGAGAAAGCCTTCAGAGCCAGCATATAAACCTTTTTCGGACTGAAACCGAATCTCATTATCTGATAAAGGAAGAAATCGTGGAGCTCATAAGGTCCCACCAGATCTTCTGTCTTCTGGGATATCTTTCCGTCTCCTGTAGGAGGAAGAAGCTCCGGGCTTACAGGTGTATCAAAGATATCATAAAGACATGAGCTTAATGCCTTATCCTCTGAAGTATCCGCTACATACTTAACCAGATATCTCACCAAAGTTTTCGGAACTCCTGCATTAACCGCATACATGGACATGTGGTCTCCGTTATAGGTAGCCCATCCGAGAGCAAGCTCGCTGAGATCTCCGGTTCCGATAACTATTCCGTCAGTCTGATTTGCGATATCCATGAGTATCTGGGTTCGCTCCCTTGCCTGGGAATTCTCATAAGTAACAGAATGATCCTCAGGGTCATGTCCGATATCCCTGAAATGAAGTAATACCGATTCCTTGATATTAATCTCCCTCAAGGTAGCGTTAAGTCTCTTTGTCAGGGTTACGGCATTGTTATAGGTCCTGTCTGTGGTTCCGAAGGCCGGCATGGTTACAGAGATAATGTTTTCTCTTGGCAAACCCAGCATATCAAAAGCTCTTGCGGTAACCAGAAGTGCCAGTGTGGAATCAAGACCTCCGGAAATACCTATAACTGCAGTCTTGCAGCCGATGTGCTCCAGTCTCTTTTTGAGTCCCAGCGCCTGTATGGTGAAGATCTCGTTACACCTCCGGGTTCTCTCCTGCTGATTGCCGGGTACAAAGGGTTTAGGATCGATGTATCTTCTGAGATCTAATGCTTCGGCAAGGAGCTTTTCTCCAACAGCTTCTCCTGAGACTTCGGAATCCTCCGTTTCAGACTCAAACGTCTCCGGCTTAAAACTGAATCTTACGATCTCATATTTTTCTCTCAGCTCCTCGGAAACAGAAGGATACGTGGTGGTTCTGGACCTCTCCTGATCCAGCTTACGGAGATCGATATCCGCAATGTAGAGTCCTGTCTCGAAGCGCTTTCCTTCTTTAACTATGGAGCCATTCTCCGCAATGATATCCTGTCCTCCGAAAACAAGGTCTGTTGTTGACTCACCGTCCCCG
This sequence comes from Oribacterium sp., assembly GCA_024689585.1. GTDB lineage: Bacteria > Bacillota > Clostridia > Lachnospirales > Lachnospiraceae > Oribacterium. The sequence goes on along the minus strand of JAILDF010000003.1, from coordinate 5,700 downwards.
GCATTGGTATAGACATAAGCTGCCACAAGACGGGCACTGGTGGAACGGATAAGCTCCCGGCGGTAACTGTCCTTTCCGACTGTCTCATCAGAGGCGGAAGTATTGGCAATGACGGTAGCTCCCACAAGGGCATGCTTTGTGGAGGGAGTTTCCGGAACCCATACGTCCTCACAGATTTCAGCTGCAAGAACAAAATCCTTAAAGTCTTCGGCTTCGAGCAATATATTCATACCGAAGGGGATCTCATAAATCTCTCCGGTTGCCTTCGACCTGTGCTTTAAAAATCTCACATCCTCGTTGCCCGGAGTGAACCATCTTCTCTCATAAAACTCACCGTAATTCGGAAGATTCTTCTTGGGGATAATGGCAAGGATCCGACCATCGTGAAGAACCGCAGCTGTATTATAAAGCTTATGATCCGTGTACCAGGTTGTTCCCACTACTACAACAATTTCTCTTCCTTTGGTTTCTTCCGCAATTTCATCCAGTGCTTTTTCTGCTTTATCAATAAGAATCGTCTGGTGGAACAGATCCGCACAGGTATATGCCGTTAATGCAAGCTCCGGGAAAACGATAAGCTTAACCCTCTGCTTCTCCGCCTCCACTATGTTACTGATTATCGCTTCTTTATTATGTGAAACATCCGCAACCTTTATCCCGGGCGTTGCGGAAGCAACTCTTATAAATCCTTCTATCATTGAAAAAGCCTCCGATTGATTTACTGTTATTTGATGTTGATTATACCACAAAAAAAGCTGTTCCTTTCAGAACAGCTCGGAAAATAAATATTTGTTTTTAATTATCCTCAACTGAGTAGTTGGGCGCTTCCTTTGTGATGTGAATATCATGTGGATGTGATTCCTTCAGGGATGCACTTGAGATCTTCACGAACTCGCTTGTACTCTGAAGTGTAGGAATATCCTTTGCACCACAGTATCCCATACCTGCTCTGAGACCGCCCACAAACTGGAAGATAGTATCCTCTACCTTACCCTTGTAAGCAACACGTCCCTCAACACCTTCAGGTACGAGCTTCTTGGCATTGGACTGGAAATAACGGTCTGCAGAACCGTTCTTCTGCTTCATGGCACCCATTGAGCCCATGCCTCTGTATACCTTGTACTTACGTCCCTGATAAAGCTCGAATTCACCCGGAGCCTCATCACAACCCGCAAATACAGAACCCATCATAACTGTGTTTCCGCCTGCTGCGATAGCCTTTACAACATCACCGGAATACTGAATACCACCATCTGCGATGATAGGTACACCATACTTTGAAGAAACCTCGTAAGCATTCATAACTGCTGTGATCTGAGGAACTCCGATACCTGCCACAACTCGGGTTGTACAGATAGATCCGGGTCCGATACCGATCTTAACGCAATCAGCTCCTGCCTTGATAAGAGCTTCAGTTGCGGCACCTGTGGCAACATTACCGGCAATGATCTGAAGATCCGGGAACTTCTCCTTGAGAAGTGATACACACTTAAGTACGTTTCCGCTGTGACCGTGAGCAGAATCAAGCACAACCACATCAACATGTGCTTTTACGAGCTCAGCTGCTCTTTCTACAACATTGGCAGTGATTCCGAGGGCCGCACCGCAAAGAAGCCTTCCCTGTGAATCCTTTGCAGAGTTTGGATACTTCATCTGCTTCTCGATATCCTTGATGGTGATAAGACCCTTGAGAACTCCCTCATCGTCTACGATAGGAAGCTTCTCTACCTTTGCCTTTGCGAGGATCTGCTTTGCCTCCTCAACGGTTGTTCCTTCCTTTGCGGTAATAAGATTTTCGGAAGTCATGCACTCCTTGATCTGCTTTGTGAAATCCTCTTCGAAAACCAGATCACGGTTTGTGATGATACCCACAAGCTTGCGATCCACTGTGATCGGCACACCTGAAATCCTGTACTTGCCCATGAGGTCATTGGCATCTTTAAGTGTATGCTCAGGGCTAAGGAAGAAAGGATCTGTGATAACGCCGTTCTCTGAACGCTTTACCATATCCACTTCCTCTGCCTGCTGCTCGATAGACATATTCTTGTGGATAATGCCTATGCCGCCGCAGCGTGCCATGGCGATAGCCATCTGATGCTCTGTAACGGTATCCATACCTGCAGAAATAAACGGGATGTTTAACTTTATGGACTTTGTAAGGTAAGTTGAAACATCAACAGAATTGGGAACAACCTCTGAATACTGAGGTACGAGCAGTACATCATCGAATGTGATGCCATCGCCGATAATCTTGGCCATCGGAAATCTCCTTTCAAAAAAAAAACAATCGCTGACACTTTTTGGTATGTCACTCTGTCTGTTTAAAAGGTCCTTTTCCCCTTGAAGGGCTTGGATCCAGGTTATGAATGGGTATTTGTTATAAAATTTTAACGAGTATAACAAAAGGAGGGTTTAAAATCAACCCTCCTTTTCATAAGCAATTCTATGTATGTTATTTAGAAATCTTAGTAATATCAACTTCTCAAGTCTGATGCAGCCAGGTGAAGGTACATGCCCTATGCATAGCCGCCTTACATATAACTTATTCAGTATACTGCCTGATAAGCTGCTGATAGGAAGTACTGAAATTCAGTCCCTCATACTTTTTGAGCATTTTCTCCTTCTTTTCTGCATCTGTGCCGGGCTGCGGGAAATAAATGGTGAGACCGGATACACCGCCGTCATCGTTTGGAGTCACATATCTGCTGATCTCAACAGCATTTTCAACGGAGCTCCTGAGAGCAGCCGCAGCTTCCCTTATCTCTTTGTAATTGATGCCTTCGCTTCCGCTGCCTGTGAAGTTACTCTCTATTGCTCCGAGAAAACTGCTGAAATCCACAAGATCATAGCTGTAATTGGGTGCAAATCTGTAAGCCTCCTTACTTGCCTGCCTCAGATGATCTCTTCCGTTTTCGGTTTTCTCAGCGCTCTTCAGAAGCTCTGCCAATGCCTTCAGCCTGTCGGAAGTGTTTCGCTTAAGGGCTTTAAGGTCCACCAGTGAATAAGCACCTACCATTTCATCCTTGCCTTCACCTTTTCCCTTGTTTACGGCAATGAAATCATCTATAACCTGCTTACCCTGCTCTATAGCTGATAACTCGGGATTGCTGTTCAGCTTCTTCAACCAGTTTGTATAGTTAAGACCGATGCAATACTCATTATCTTCCGAAGCGATCATATAATCCACATGTGATGAAAGTCCGTAACCTGTTTCCATGGCACCCATAAGTCTTGCATCAAAAAGCAGAAGATCCAGATCCATGTCTGCATTGCTGAGAGCTGTAGACATCTCTGTCAATGTAAGCTGCTCGCCTGAGCCGTTAACCTCATCATATCCAAAGCCGCTTACAGGTCCGCCGGACTGTCCCCAGAGAACCGCCTCATATCTCTTTGCCGGGAAGTTTTTCTTTACATATTTAAGAAAAGCCTCAAATGAATCACCGTCTGTCATGCTGACTTCGGAAGTGTTTCCGCCATCACCGAGATAAATGAGCTTCGTGCCCTTAACCATCCATCTTTCAATCTTAGACTCGTCAAATTCCTTGTCCGCAGTTGAAATGTTATGGAAATCCTTGGTTCCGCCTGTTTCGATGATAACATTCATATCATCTGTGTTGAGATTTGCGGAAAGCATGGTCACAAGACTGTTTGCCGCAAGGTTTGATTTGCTCTCGAGAGAAGAACCGATCATATACACAAGGACCGTAAGCTTCTTCTTATCCAAAGGAAGCGTTACAGTACCGCTGTTTGTTGATGTGGCACTTTCTTTTTTCCCGGCTGTGGTTTCTGATACAGTCTCTGTCTCTTTTTCAGTCTCCGCAGCGGCTTTCGTTACAGCTGCAGTTTCTTTTGCAGCTTCAGCTACAGTCTCTTTTGTGGTCTCCGCAGGAGTTTCAGCCTCGACTGCATTTTTTGTCTCCTGAGCATTTTCTTTTGTCTCAGTATCTAAAACCGCATTTGTATCAGAGGAACCGTCCATATAAGGCTCATTACTGAGAATGACATCGGTTTCTGAAGTCTTTTTTGTACCGGCAGCCTTGTCAAGCTTTGCTCCGGAAGAGCCTACTCCCAGAATCTGATTGAGAGCCTCCTGATCTTCTGAAGCTGTAACGGTTGAATCGCTGACGGTTGATACTTCTGTAGCAGCTGTTCCTGTCGAAGTATCAGCTTCCTTCTTTTCAAAATCCACACTGCGGTTCGCTCCCGCCACTTTATTGTCTGTTGCACCGGAATCATTTACTTTTGAAGCTTCTCCACCGGAAACATTACCGTTTGAAGCCTTCCTGCCGGATCCGGCAGCTGCTTTCGAAGCACGATCTTCGCCTGTTGCAGCTGCCGTCTCCGCCGTTTCCGGAATTCCGGATTCTATAGTAGTGTTGATATTCTCTGACTGATTAAGTGCAGCTTCTGTTAGACCTTCATCGGTTGTGATCTTAATGACCTCTCCTGTAGTCTCAACCTCCGCAAGCTGCTCTGCCTGTATCTGTTCTACTGCAGCGGCACGATTAACGATTCCGAAAGCTATGGTTCCGAACAAAAGCATAAAGGCTATGGTAAAGCCGGCTCCCAAAGCAAGAACCTTTTTATGCTTTCTGAAGAAATCCACGGAGTCCTTTCTAAATTCCTGTAACTCCTCATTCTCCCAGGTCTCGTTATTATCATCCTGTTTTTTTCTACTTTTGAATTCTCTCATTTCTCATAAACCCTTCCTTTTGAGAAGAAACGGTTCATTATTTCATGTTGCATAAACCGCTGCTATCTCTGTTTTTATATGTTAACCCAAATCTGCCTTAATTTGGTTGAAGTTATCCATACAAAAAAGGAACAGACTTTAATAAAAAAGTCTGTTCCCGGACTATATTTAAGATTTTCGTAAACGTCACCTGAATCAAATATCTGCTTTACGTCAATTTTAAATCGAGAATAACCATGAGCAGATATGTATTTTAAACTGCAAAAACCTAAATGCCAGAGACCAAAGATCATCCCTGTGCATTTATTTCAGTATAATATGCCTCAAGCTGAGCCTTGCATCCTAAAAACGGTGCCTTCATGTTGGGATCGAACTGGGTGCCCATACCTTCGCACATGATCTGTGTGGCTTTTTCAAAGCTGAAAGGTTCTTTATAAGCTCTCTTGCTGACAAGTGCATCATAAACATCAACCACTGCCATTATTCTGGCTTCAATTGGTGTCATTGATCCGACAAGTCCCTCCGGATAACCACGTCCGTCCCATCTCTCATGATGGAATCTGGCTACATTAAAAGCAACCTTAACGAAATGCTCTTCCTCCACACCATCCAGCAGGATCATAACCATCTCACCGCTTTTGGTGGAATGCATCTTCATGATCTCATACTCTTCATCCGTAAGCTTTGCCGGCTTGTTGAGTATGCTGTTTTCCACGATTATCTTTCCCAGATCATGCATTGGCGCAGCTCTCATGATATCATCGGCAAAGGCATCATCAATATCCATAAGTCCCTGTCTTCGGATCTCGGCAACCAGGATGTTGATGGTGTCACTGGTTCTTTTTACATGACCTCCCGTATTGTTATCACGGTTTTCAACCATATTTGCCATACCGGCAACTACCTTATTCTGGATGCTCCTTATGTTCCTTGTAGCCTCCTGAACCTGCCTGTTAAGGGACTCATTGTAGGAATTAACAAGATCAAAAGCCTTCTGCTCTTCCGTA
>JAILDF010000312.1 GCA_024689585.1 Oribacterium sp. | reverse complement strand
ACGATTGCTGTATAGTGATGCTTGTGAGCAAGCTTGATAGCGTCCATTGTCTCTGAAAGAGAACCAATCTGGTTAAGCTTGATAAGGATTGAGTTAGCAACGCCAAGGTCTATACCCTTCTGAAGTCTCTCAACATTTGTAACGAAGAGGTCATCACCAACAAGCTGAACCTTGTCACCAAGAACCTTGGTCATCTTCTGCCAGCCTTCCCAATCTTCCTCATCGAGACCGTCCTCGATAGAGATGATTGGATACTTCTCTGTAAGCTTCTTCCAGTGATCGATAAGCTCATCAGTTGTGAAATCCTTACCAGCCTTAGGAAGATGATATACGCCCGGCTTGTCGCTCTTCCACTCAGAAGAAGCAGCATCCATAGCAAGTACGAAATCCTTACCCGGCTCGTATCCTGCCTTCTTGATAGCAGCTACGATATAGTCAAGAGCTTCCTCATCAGATGCAAGGTTAGGTGCAAAACCACCCTCATCACCTACAGCTGTTGCAAGACCGTTAGCCTTGAGCTCTGACTGAAGTGCGTGGAATACTTCTGAACACCAACGAAGACCTTCCTTGAAGCTTGGAGCGCCTGCAGGCATGATCATGAACTCCTGAGCATCAATGTTGTTTGCAGCATGTGCACCACCGTTAACGATGTTCATCATAGGGACAGGAAGCTCGCAGCCTGCTGCACCGCCAAGGAACTGATGAAGAGAAACACCAAGAGACTCAGCAGCTGCATGTGCTGATGCAAGTGATACAGCAAGGATAGCGTTAGCGCCAAGCTTTGACTTATCCTTTGTACCATCAAGCTTTAACATAGCTGCATCTACTGCATATACGTCTGATGCATCTACACCCTGTAAAGCGTCATTGATAAGAGTATTAACATTCTCAACAGCCTTAAGAACACCCTTGCCTACATAACGGCTCTTATCGCCATCACGAAGCTCAAGAGCCTCAAACTGACCTGTGGAAGCACCACTTGGTACGGCTGCTCTTCCAACAGTACCATCTGCAAGAGTAACCTCTGCCTCAACTGTTGGGTTAGATCTTGAATCAAGAATCTCACGCGCGTGAACATTTACAATTTCTAAATAATCATTCATGTCTTTACCTCTTTCGCTTTTGACACCGGTCCTTTAATATTTCGCATCGCGAAGAACCGTTGCTGCATATCAGGATACTCAAACCCTGACATTGTCTCCTTGGTCTCTGATTGTATCTGACCAAGTGCAATTATAACACCGAGTATAAGCCCTCGCAACCGCAACATAGCTTTATAATATGAAAATAATAGGAATTTTATATGTCATCATGTACAAAAAGCCTCGTGCTTTTTCGTTAAATCCGTCATTATTTCGCAAAACCTTTTCACATTCTCAGCCTTCTCTTTGTTATAATATACAAAGAACATTGATTATGGTTGGCAGATTGTGAAAATTTTATCATTTATTCACTAATATTCATATATCCATGTATCCAATAAGCGGCAAAATTAATTTACATGAAAATCGGAGGAAAAATAATGGCATTAAAATATCATGAGCAGGTAGATAAAGAAAATACTCTTAAACTAAGAGCTCTGCTCTCCGAACTTCCCCAGTGCTGCACAACTTTTTTCAGGGGAATCGAGCCACGGACTTCATCAAGAACCCGTATCGCCTATGCCTATGATCTGAAAGTGTTTTTCCAATTCCTCAAAGATCAGAATCCTTTATACAAAGATAGGTCAATCAGGGATATTTCTCTTGATGACATAAGTAATATGACTGTTTTGGATCTTGAAGATTTTCTTGAGTACCTGAAATACCGTAAAAAAACGACTAAAGACTCAAAGGGTAATGAAATCACAACCGATGTCATCAACAGCCGTACTGCCATAAAACGTAAGGTTGCTTCCCTTAGAACCTTCTATAACTACTTTTATCGTAATGAGCTCATCAAGAACAATCCTGCAGCTCTGATTCAGATGCCCAAGTTAAAGGATCATGAAATCATACGTATGGATACCAATGAAGTTGCAGATTTTCTGGATGAAGTCGAAACCGGAGACAGCCTTACAAAGCGCCAGCAGGTATTCCATGACAAAACAGAACTACGGGACGTAGCAATGATGACGCTTATGCTTGGCACAGGAATTCGTGTATCTGAATGTGTAGGCCTTAATATCTCAGATGTGGATTTCAATAACGACGGCATTCACATTCACCGAAAAGGCGGCAAAGAAGTTACCGTTTACTTTGGAGATGAGGTTGAAGGCGTTTTACGTCAATACATTGATCAGAGAAAACATATTGTGGCTGAAAACGGTTCTGAGGATGCTCTTTTTCTCTCTCTGAGAAACTCACGAATCACGGTTAGATCTGTGCAATATATGGTGAAAAAATATGCAAAAAATGTAACTCCTTTGAAACATATCACTCCCCATAAATTACGAAGCACCTACGGCACCAACCTTTATAAAGAAACCGGTGATATTTATCTCGTGGCTGATGTTCTGGGCCACAATGACGTTAATACCACCAAAAAGCACTATGCCGCTTTGGAAGACGAACGCCGCAGAAGCGCCCGAAATAAGGTTCGCTTGAGAACAGACTAAAAAAAGAGGCAGACCATCAAGTCTGCCCCCAATATGTTTGGTAAATCTCAAGAAATATGAAAATCCAAAAGAGCCCCGGAGGGCTCTTTTCTATGCTCTGGGATCTGTTCCCCCGTCGCTAATTATTTTCTCATGCATGAGTTTCTTTCGCTCATACATACGCGTGTCTGCAATCCTTCTTAGCTCATTAGGACTTGTACTGTCCGTCGGTGCTATGGCATAGCCGGCACTTACACTTATGGTTATCCTGTAATCCTTTGTATCCAATATAGGAACTTTAAATGCTGCGTCCATATCCTCCAGGATTTTCTTGTACTCCTCTTCCGGAAGCTCCTCGTCTATCAGAATAGCAAATTCATCACCACCAAGTCTGAATACTTCATGTCGCGATACATCCCTCAGTCTTATGGCCGTTTCCTGAAGAACCTCATTACCCACATGGTGTCCGTAATTATCATTGGCATACTTAAAGAAGTTCAGGTCCACATAATAAATTCCATATGTATCTCTGGTCTGTGAAATAGCTTTTAATGCCTCTCCAAAGACACGGCGGTTCTTAAGACCGGTCAGGTCATCATGAGTACCCCTGTAATCCAAAAGCTTCATCAAGGTATGATTTCTGATCCTGAAACCGATAAAGTAAGAAATACTTTCTATGATCTTGCGAGTATCGATATCATCGACAATTTCATAATTGTCCGCACATAAAAAGCCCAGTATCTGATGCTTGTTATCATAGAACGGTGCACATATAAATCTCTGTATTCCTCTGTCCTTTAAATTTTCATATACATCTTTTTCATGTTCTTTAAAAATATCGATATCGTCAAACTTCATAACCGCTCTGTCACGATCCAGATATTTTTCCCAGTTGCCAAAGTACTTTTGATAACTCATCTTTGAGAGTTTTTCTTTGTGAGTAGGAATACCGTCATTACACCACTCAAACTCCAGGTCCACAACAACCCTGTCAGTGCTGAGTATATATATTCTTTCCGGATGGATAACCAGACTGAGCTCCAAAAGAACCTGATTCATAACAGTATCATAATCATCCTCATTGCTGAGAAGACGACTGATACGTACTATTGCATCATCGGTAGTGGAATTTCTTCGCAGCAATTCTCTTTCCAGATGACTGTCATCGATGAAGGTACACACAACTATACAGCACCCTGAAATATTGGTCGGAGCGATAATAAACTCAGCCCAATGCCCAAGTGCTTTACTGTAAGTTGTATAGTTACTCTCTTCTCCCCGATACGCAGCCTTAAAGGCATAATAAAACAATTCCTTGGTTGTTTCATCTTCATAGGTTTCTGTAACCAGATGCCCTACCAGCTCTTCTTTATCATGTCCGATGCCTCTGCAAAAGCGTTCGTTAGCGTAAAGATATTTTGCATCAACAGCTCCGTCATGCCTATCGTTTTCCACCACCTGAAAAAGTGCATATGCCACCGGAAGTTTTTTTTGTAATTCCGACATCTTGTCAAATAACAAAAACGCATTTTTTATTAATGAACTATCATTGTCACCTTGCATTCTTTCCATTGAAACCATACTACCTTTCTGAACGAAAACTGATCACACTGATCTTTCAAAAAATGAAACGACATCATGTCGTTACATGCATAAAACCCATATAGTGTTATATCGGTAATAAATTCCAATCTGATAACTCATTAAAAAATAAAAATTTCATCAAAACATGCTTTGATTATCTTCCTGCCACTTCCCCCGGTTCTTTAGTTCGGTTTTCCTGTTGTACAGCGTCCTTAAAGAAACTCCGGCAAATTCCGCGGTTTCCCTGGTGTTGTGCTCTGCAGAGAATTTAAATACTTCTCCCACCGTAACTTTAGTCTCTTTTCGCTTAAACCATCCGGCTCCCCTGGTTCTGTGGTGTTCATGTATGCCCACCTCAACATTTACAAAACCATCCCTTGATTTCCCGTTTTTCTTTTGGACATTGCTCTCAAAAACATGAACATATATACCGCAGGCTTCAAGTTTTCCCGATAATTCGTTAATATCCTTCTTTAAATCCTCCAGCGATTCTCCATCCATTGGAGCCATTTTGAATTTATGATATACGATATCATAATTAAACGCGTCTTTTGCTCTTTCAATCATCTCGGGTCTCCGGTTTCGGCAATATTTAAATATTGCCGAAACAACATTATTATTTCATGCCCATACGGATCAATCCGATAACTTTTCCGAGTATTTTGCAATCAGGCACAATGATAGGATCCATACTGTCATTCTCGGGCTGAAGTCGTATGTGTCCGTCTTCCTTATAAAAACGTTTTACTGTGGCACTGTCATCTACGAGAGCAACAACGATTTCACCATCGTTGCAGGTTTCCTGCTGTTCCACTATAACGCGGTCACCGTTAAGAATGCCGCAATTGATCATGGATTCGCCTTTTATGGTAAGCATAAATACCGATTTGTTCGGAAGCATATCTACAGGTATGGGGAAATAATCGGTGACATTCTCCTGGGCAAGTAAAGGAATCCCCGCCGCAACAGTACCCACCAAAGGTACCTGAGCCACCTCACGTTCGGGTGCCGAACGGAACTCTGATGTTGTGATCATAAGCGCTCTTGGATGTGACGGATCTTTCTTTATCAGCCCCATGGTTTCCAGATCATTGATATATGTAAATACACTTGATGTGGACTTTAAGCCCACAGCAGCACAAATATCCCGGACGGAAGGGGGATAATTTCTCTCAATAACACATTGTTTAATATAATCAAAAACTGCTTTTTGCTTTGGTGTCATATGATTAGCATCAGGTTGTTTTTTGTGTCTGCCCATGTCATACTCCTTTTTTATTATTAAATATAATAAAACTTTATCACAAACATCCGTTCATTGCAACCATTGCATAAACATTTGTACTAAAAAAAGAATCCCTGCGGTAACAGTTCCGTCGGTGAACCAGGGGGACGGGGTTGGTTGTCCACCGACTAAACTGTTACTCCCTGCGGATTCTGTTAAACCATTCAAACCAAAGAAAAAATCCCGACTTATAAAGTCGGGATCCGCGATCAAAGCTCATTTATATCAACCATCTTTTTTCCGTCAGACCATATACGTTCAAGGTCATAGAACAATCTCTGTTCCTTATCAAAGATGTGCACAATGATATCATTATAATCAAGAAGTATCCAGCCGCTGTTGGGAACGCCCTCTTTACGACGCATATCGAAATCGAGCTCAGCCATCTTATCTTCTACCGCATCACTGAGTGCATCCACCTGTCTCAGGTTGTCTGCTGTTGCGATCACAAAATAATCAGCAATAACAGATACCTCCGAAATATCAATAACAGTTATATCATATCCCTTTTTATCTGAAAGAGCATTGTAAACTGCCTTGACCATTTCCTTTGAAGTTTCATTTCCCATAAAATAACTCCTTTAAAATAACTGTCATAATGATGATATCTATTTTATCGGCTGTCAGCGCATTTCAATAAGTTCTTTGTAATACCTGTAGGTATCGTAAGAATCTTTACAGATGAAGCCTCCGGACTCCTCAAGATATGTTATGGTATCATGATTAATCTCGTATACCGCTCTGTCCAGATCCTCAAACGCCAGCCTTCTGATCTCCGTAAGCCTCGAAGCTTTATATCTTCTTGCTTCAATGTAATCGGCAGTGAAAACAATAGCCTCCAGAAGGCTCATATCCGGCTTTCCAAGGGTGTGATAATATATAGCCGATAAAACATCACCGTCCTCAATTCCGAATTCCTTACGGGCATATACGGCGCCAAAAACAGAATGTATCACCTGAGGTGCTTTCAGCATATCATCCGTAAGCTCTACCTTTTCTTTTTTACAAAGCTTTATCAGCTCCTCATCGGAGAACTGCTTGGCACAGTCATGAACGAGTCCCGCTACCTCAGCCTTATAAAGATCAACTCCGTATCTCATGGCGAGACAGACACAGGTAAAGCTCACGCTGAGAGAATGCTCATACCTTTCAGGCTTTAGAATCCTTTTAAGCTTCCTTCTGTATTCATAAATCTCCGAAATATCCGGCTTGTCACCGTTTTTCTTTGCTTTTTTGTCCGATGCCATAAACTGATCCCCCTTGAACAGCTGTCAGGATCTGTACAGGTTATTTTCCCTGATATATTCCTTAACCTTATCCGGCAGAAGCCCGCTGATGTCTCTGCCTTCCGCCACCATTTTCCGTATCATAGTACTGGATAACTCCGTTTCCGGATAATCCAGCACAGCTATATCCGCACGGAATCTGTCTTTAAGATATCCCACCTGTTCCCGAAAGCTTCTCTTTCCTTCAGGATAATGTCTCCCTGCCACAGCCAGTGTGGCAAGCTCCATTATCTTCTCCGGACGGTACCAGGTATCTATCTGATACATTGAATCCGCCCCGATGATAAAATAAAAGAAAATATCCGGGTGTTTTTCATGAAGCAGTGCCAATGTTTCCGCCGTATAGGTCTCCCCCTCCCTCTCAAGCTCGAACAGGGAAAGCTTAAAGCCCTCTATCCCCGAAACCGCAAGAGAAGTCATTTCACACCTTTGTTTTGCAGGCGTAACCTTTTTGTTTTTCTTAAAATAGGGATCCTTAGCCGGCATGAACCAGACTTCATCAAGGGACAACTGGTTAAGGGCACACTGACCCAGAGAAAGATGCGCATTGTGAATGGGATCAAACGTACCGCCCATTATGCCAACCTTCTTTTTTTTACCATTAACCTCAGCCTTAACCATACCCGCACCTCATTAAATGCCATGATCTTCGCAGCTCATCTCCGGAATATGAATTCCGGGATATACTTAACAGCAAGATACGTTATTCATCAATCCTGCAAAGCTGTTACGCTGCGGTATATTCAGGATATCACTCTGCGTCGTTATCGAAATCCTCGTCAGCTTCCTCAACAAAACGAAGACTCATTCCGCTTCTGGAGGCCTTCTTCTTTGCGCCGGCGATCTCAGCATTGTGATTCTTGTTTTTTGAATGCTTTCCAGGGTTTTTTCCGCCCTCTTTAAGCTCGGCCTTTGAAATCTCATACTTACGCTTTTTAAAGTCAGGATCCGGCTTATAAAGCACGATCTTGCGACCGATAACCTGAACAACCTCTGACTGGGTACGTCCTGCAAGAGTATGAGCAATAGACTTTGGATCATCATCGCAATTTTTCAGAATATTGATCTTGATAAGCTCATTTTTAACGATGTTTTCTCTTACTGCCTCGATAAATTCCGGTGTAAGGCTGTTTTTTCCTATGGAAAGAACCGGTTCTATGTTCATAGCTGCGCCCTTTAATTCAGAACGCATCTTACTGTCTCTTATATATTTCTTCATTCTTCTTCTCCGTTATTCTTTGGCTGGTGACGTTTGGGGAAAGCTGTATCGATAGCCTTCTCAAGCTCCTCATCCTCATAAGCATCTGTATCGTAGTACTCAAAGGTGTGACCATAGATCCTTATGGTATCGCCCTCCTGAATACCCATTTTTCTGAGAGTTTTGATAACTCCCTGTTCAGCCATGAAACGCTGGAAGAACTCAAAGCCTTTCTCTGTACTGATATTGGTATAACCCAGCATCTTCTCAATCTTTGGTCCTTCAACAGAGTAAGTACTGTCATCAAGCTTCTTGTACTCGATGGCAAGCTGCTCTTTATGTCCAAGGGTTTCCAGATCGACTTCACTTTCATAAACCTCGACCTCCTTGGCACCGGCTTCCTCAACGTAAGTCCAGGCAGCTTCAAGAACCTCCCGGAGACCGGTATTTGTGGCTGCAGAAATTGCAAAAACCTTCACACCCTGCGGTTCATAAATTTCCTTGATCCTTGTAACCGCACTGTCGGAACCCTGCTCATCAATGATAAGATCGGTTTTGTTGCAGGCTATGATCATAGGCTTCTTAAGGATATCCGGATCATATTTCTCAATCTCCTCATTGATAGTTTTAATGTCTTCAACGGGATCTCTACCTTCACAGCCTGAAGCATCCACAACATGAACAAGCACCTTACAGCGCTCTATATGGCGCAGGAACTCATGTCCCAGACCAACACCCTCAGAGGCTCCTTCGATAAGACCGGGGATATCCGCCATAACAAAAGATCTGTCACCCTTTAAACCAACCACTCCGAGATGCGGAGTAAGAGTTGTAAAGTGATAGTTGGCAATCTCGGGTCTTGCATTGGAACACATTGACAGAATGGTGGATTTTCCTACATTTGGAAGTCCAACCAGTCCCACATCAGCGATAACTCTCAGTTCAAGCTGTACCCAGAGCTCTCTTGCATCCTGACCGGGCTGTGCAAACTTTGGTGCCTGCATTGACGGTGTGGCAAAATGCATATTGCCCAGGCCGCCTTTTCCGCCTTTAAGAAGTACAAGTCTCCGGTTGTCACCTGACATATCCGCGATTATCTTCTTAGTCTCAAAGTCACGGATGATAGTACCCTCAGGCACCTTTATAATCAGATCCTTACCGTTTTTTCCGTGCATGCGTTTTCCGCCGCCTTCTTCACCGGGAGTTGCGACATATTTCTGACGGTTTCTGAAGTCTTCAAGAGTATTCATACCCTTATCAACTTCAACTATGATATCACCGCCTTTTCCGCCGTCGCCTCCGTCAGGACCACCGGCCGGTACAAACAATTCACGGCGGAAGGAAACATGTCCGTTACCGCCTTTTCCGCTTTTGATGAAAATTTTTGCAATATCTGCAAACATAGAATCATTTCTCCTTTCCCAAGGGTATCCCCGCGCCGAAAAAACGTCGCTAGCCCTCAGAGAGCAAATCAAATAGAAACAATGCATAAGTCCGGGACACCACCCTGCAGGTTTTACGTAAGGTTTTCCAAGTACGGACTCATACATTAGTAAAAGAAAGAATCTGCAAGGATTCTATTGAATCATTCTGTCCCTGGATTAAACATCACAGACAGAATTAGAACAAAACCCCTGCACCGATATTACGGCACAGGGGTGATCTTCTGAAAAACCAAGCGAGATTACTCAGCATCTCTTGGCAGTACGGATACCTGCTTTCTGTCTCTTCCAAGGTGGCTGTACTTAACTACACCGTCAACCTTTGCGAAAAGTGTGAAATCATTTCCGAGACCTACATTAAGACCCGGGTGAATTCTTGTTCCGTTCTGCTTGTAAAGGACATTACCAGCCTTTACGAACTGACCATCTGCTCTCTTCTGTCCAAGTCTCTTGGACTCGGAATCTCTACCGTTCTTGGTAGAGCCCATACCTTTATGATGAGCCATGATTATCCTCCATTAAATACTTTGAAAAAAATTAGCCGATAGAATCAATCTTTACTTCTGTAAAGAGCTGTCTGTGACCATTCTTCTTGTGGTATCCAGACTTTCTCTTGTACTTGTAAACGATGACTTTCTTAGCCTTGCCATTCTTAGTAACAGTGGCTGATACCTTAGCACCATCAACGACCGGTGTACCGATCTTCATAGCGCCATCATTAAGAACAAGCACCTGATCGAA
>JAILDF010000296.1 GCA_024689585.1 Oribacterium sp. | reverse complement strand
CTGATGCAAAACTCCTCCCTCACATCCTTTCGGGCGCAGCAAATCCCAGTGTTTCTATACATGTGTTGAGAACCTTCCAGGTAAGCATCAGGAGGCTCATGTAGCCCTGCTTCTTTTTCTCATCAGGCTCGCTCAGGAACTTAACATCATGGTAGAAGCTATTGAAGGCATTTGACACTTCGTAGATGTAAGAGCAAATGCGGTGAGGTGCAAGCTCTCTCCAGGCGCCGTTTATCTCATCCTGATATCTTGTGAGAAGTGTCTCCAGAGTACGTCCACTCTTATCTTCAACAGGAAGTATCTCAAAGTCTACGGAATGTGAATTAATGTAATCCTTTACGGCTACCTCTTCTCCGATTCCCTGCTCCTGCATGAATTTACGGATGATAGAGCTTATACGAACGATGGTATAAAGGATATATGGTCCGGTATTTCCTTCAAATGAAGTAAATTTATCAAGGTCAAAAATATAGTCCTTTGTAGCCTGATTGCTGAGATCACCGTACTTAAGAGCAGCAAGACCCACAAGTGTTGCAATCTTCTCAGCTTCCTCAGAGCTTATCTCATCACCTCTTGATTCCTTTATCCTCTCAAGTACCTTAGCATTTGTTTCAGCTATGAGCTTCTCAAGTCGGAGAACACCGCCCTCACGGGTCTTGAAGGGCTTTCCGTCCTTACCGTTCATGGTACCGAAACCGATAAACTTAAGCTCCTCTTCCGGTCTCACATAGCCTGCCTTGCGGGCAACTCTGAAGAACTGTGTATAGTGAAGGGACTGACGGCTGTCAGCAACGTAAATGTACTCATCCGGCTTATAGAGCTTTTCACGCTCAATGATGGTGCCCAGATCAGATGTGGCATAGAGCGCACCACCATCGGATTTACGAACCATGCACGGAGGAATTTCCTTAGGGTCTTCAGGTTCATTTACATCCACAACAAGGGCACCCTGAGACTCATATGCAAGCCCCTTATCAGTAAGGTCCTGAATAAGTCCCGGAATATACTGCTGAGCATCACTCTCGCCCTTCCAGAGATCAAAATGAACATCAAGGTTTCCATAGTTCTTCTTAAGATCTGCTACAGAAACTTCCATGATCTTCTTCCATACCTCACGGTACTTAGGATCACCCTCCTGAAGCTTTACAGTTGCGGTATGAGCACGTTCTGCGAAATCCGGATTAACCAGTGTTCCGTCATCATTCTTTTCTTTTGCTTTGCCGGAAGCGAAAGGATATATCTCCTCAAGCTGTGCGATGTCCAGATCTTCATCAAGCTGTCCTCTGTCCTCAAGCTCAGCTATGATAAGGCCCATCTGAAGTCCCCAGTCTCCGAGGTGAACGTCACCGATAACTTCATTACCCTGCTGCTTAGCCATTCTCTTGATGGTTTCTCCGATAACAGCAGAACGAAGATGGCCAACATGAAGTGGCTTTGCAACATTGGCTCCGCCGTAATCTACGATGATTTTCTTTCCCTCATGGGCGTCAAGTCCCAGATCCTCACGGAAGGTCATCTCGTTAAGGTATTTCTTAACCAGCTCCTGTGAGAGGTTAATGTTTATGAATCCGGGCATAACTGCTGAAACTTCAGAGAACATAAGGATATCATCTCTCTTCATATCCTTAAGCTTTTCTACAACTTCATTTGCGATATCAATGGGCTTCTTATGATACTGCTTGGCGCCGGCCATGGCTCCGTTGCACTGATACTCGCAGAGATCAGGACGATTGGAAATAGAAACCTTTCCAAGTTCTGAATCATAACCGCAAAGTGCAAAACCCGTTCTTACCGCATCTCCGATAACATTAAGTATGGTAGTCAATGTAAAACTCCTTTAATATACAAAAAAATGGGGATATATAAGAAAAAGGCTTCCTTTCGGGAAACCTTTCTCAAAAACGGAGATTTCTCCGTAAATCTTTATTTAACTAAGATTAGCCGCGAGACTCGTACTGACCTGTCTGTGTTGAAACGATAACCTTATCTCCGATATTGATAAAAAGAGGAACCTGGATATCAACACCTGTCTCAAGAGTTGCAGGCTTTGTAGCACCTGTAGCTGTATTGCCCTTTACACCCGGTTCTGTATGTGTAACCTCAAGTGTAACCTTAAGAGGTGGCTCTACTGCGAATACCTTGCCCTGATATGAGTCAACACGAACTGTCTCGTTCTCCTTTACGAACTTCATGGAATCAGCGATCTCATCGTGTGAAAGAGCGATCTGCTCGAATGTCTCAGGATTCATGAAGTTGTACATCTCACCGTCATCATAGAGATACTGCATATCCTGTCTGTCGATATGTGCTGGTGGAAACTTCTCTGTCGGACGGAATGTACGCTCTGTTACACCACCGTTGATTACGTTTCTAAGCTTTGTTCTTACGAAAGCTGCTCCCTTACCCGGCTTAACGTGCTGGAACTCAATGATCTGAACAACCTGACCTTCGATCTCGAGTGTGACACCGTTTCTGAAATCACCTGCTGATACCATAAAATCCTCCTAAATAATGAAACTACTGAATATTACTATTCGGTTTGTTTATCTTATTTTAATTAAATTCTCGTGCTTTGTGGCACCATGATAAGCCATTCCGGCACTCGAGCTCACAAAATACTGATGTATTTTAATACATCGGCG
>JAILDF010000245.1 GCA_024689585.1 Oribacterium sp. | reverse complement strand
GCGCTTCTTCCGGAAAGAAATCGTCGGCTGTCGATGTTTCAAAGGCCGACAAGTATGGAGTCAGTAAGCTTAGCGAATCCGAAAGATCCGAGATCATCTCTCAGCTTAAGGACGAGCAGGAAGCTATCCAGGAGAAGTTCCTTCAGAAGATGACTTCAGGAAAACTGGGAGAGCAGTTCCGTCAGTGGAGTGCGGCCAATGCTCAGCTCACACAGGACGGAGACGGTATCTGGAAGTTCATTGCCAGCGGTAATTATACCGTAGACGCCGAGACCAAGGCCGCGGCCCAGGAAGCAATTTCCGATGGCGGTTATTTCAGCGTAGAGAACACTTCCCAGAGAATTTTCGATTTTGTTTCAGCCTTTGCAGGTGATAATGTTGAGCTCATGAAGAATCTTCAATCCGCCGTTACGGCCGGCTATAACGAGGCTACCAAGGCATGGGGCGGAGAGCTTCCGGAGATCAGCAAGAAGACCCTTGAGGCGACAAATCAGCTGTTTGATGACTATTATAAGCAGCATGGAGCATGATTTTTTAATCTGATTTTTCATAACAGTTCATCTGAAGAACCGGAGAGTGTGGACCGGGGGACGGGGTTGGTGGCCCATTTTTCAAAGAAAATGGTCTACCAACCCCGTCCCCGTGGTCTACACTCTCCGGTCTATCGGCTGAAATGTTACCCCTAAGAGTGCCATGGTGTCTCTTAGGGGTTCGATTTTGATCGATGGTCCATCTGCTGAAACCGGATATCTGCCGGGTCTGATCTGCACATATACATCCTAAAATGTTATATTTTAATATAGTAAAGTCGAAATTAAGTACGAGACGGTGTGTTGTACAAATATGGAAGGGAGGAGCCGCAACATGAAAAGACATCTGAAAAAGCAGCTGATGGAACTTGTTGAGCTTCTTTCCGAGGCACACGAAAACCTGGTTCGATGTCTAAACAATGGGGATATGGAATCTGCTGTCACCTGCCTTCTGGATTGTCAGAATACCGCCATAGCTGTTGGGCAGAGGATCGATGATTCTGAGGGAGAGGGAACCACCTCGGTGAAGGCTCTGGAAGAATATTGTGAGCTGATCTTTCAGATATATAATCAGCTTGTAAATGGCGAAACCTATGTTGTGGATAAGCTTTATAAGAAGCTTAGGGAAAGTCTTTTTGAGATCAACTACAGGATGCAAAATGACCTCCCGGAAATAAAAGAGGTTGTCTTTCTTCCCTACAAAGCTTCCATGTGGGATTCTCTGGAAACTGTGTGGAAAAAGGCTGACGCAGATCCGGAGGTAGAGGCTAAGGTCATACCTATTCCGTACTATGACATTAACCCAGACGGTTCCTATGGAGAGATGCACTATGAGGGGGATGAATTTCCCGGGGATGTGCCGGTGATCTCCTATGAAAAATATAACCTTGAAGCGAACCATCCGGACGAGATATATATTCATAATCCGTATGATGACAGGAATCTAGTAACAAGCATTCATCCATTCTTTTATTCGAAGAATCTGAAAAAATATACGGATAAGCTTATTTATATTCCGTATTTTGTTCTTGAGGAGCCGGACAGCAATAATAAATGTGCTCTTCAAGGAATGAAGCATTTTGTTCAGCTTCCTGCGGTATTCAATGCAGATGAAGTGATCGTACAGTCTGAAAATATGCGGAAGGCATACATCGAATGTATGGTTATGTATGCCGGTGAAGAGAATCGTGAATATTATGAAAAAAAGATTAAGGGTACCGGCTCTCCAAAGATAGAAAAGATAAAATCCATGACTATGGAGGATGTGACTCTGCCGGAAGAATGGAAAAAATTCATCTATAAATCTGATGGAAGACGCAAAAAGATCATTGTTTACAACACAAGTCTCACGGCGTTTCTTCAGAATCCGGAGCAGATGCTGAAAAAGATCCAGGATGTGTTCAGGGTATTTGATGAGAACAGAGAAGAGGTGGCGCTTTTATGGAGGCCGCATCCGCTTCTCAAGGCAACGATCAGTTCTTTGATGCCACAGCTTCGGGAAGCCTATGATAAGATAGTTGAGTATTATAAGTATAATGAAATCGGCATCTACGATGACACCCCGGACCTTGACAGGGCACTGGTGATGGCGGATGCGTATTATGGTGATCCAAGCAGTCTTGTGACACTGTGCAAAGCTATAAAAATGCCGATCATGATACAGAATGCGATGGTCATCAGTGAGGAAAAGAGGTGAATATATGGGAATAGAATTTAATGCATCCATGATGTGTGCGGATTTCGGGCACTTATATGATGAAGTAAAAGCACTTGAAGAAGCGGATATCGATTCTTTTCATATCGATATAATGGATGGAAGATATGTCCCTAACTTTGCCATGTCATTATATGATCTTGACTGTATCGCTAAATCTACAGAGAAGCCTCTGGATGTACATCTCATGATAGAGCACCCAAGAAACGTGATTCAGATGTTTCTAAAGAAACTCAGAAAAGGTGACACGGTCTACATTCATCCTGAGGCGGAGTACCATCCTTCATCAACTCTTCAGGATATCATAGATGCCGGGATGATACCGGGCATAGCCATTAATCCCGGAACCAGTGTGGAGACGGTTTATGAAATGCTGAGAATTGTTGACAAAATCCTTGTCATGAGCGTGAACCCCGGTAATGCAGGACAGATGTATCTTCCTTATGTGGATTTCAAGATAACCAGACTTCTGGAGCTTAAAGATGAAATGAAATTCAAGATGTATTGGGATGGAGCCTGTACCTATGACAAGGTGGAAACATATGGACCGAAGGGAGTGGATGGCTTCATCCTGGGTACTAATATTCTTTTTGGAAAGGGCAGACCCTATAGGGATATCATTACTGATGTTAGAAAATTGAAGTGCTGCTGTTTGGGGAAAGAGTGAAGAAGTAAATTGAATATTTTATCGGCGAGGAGAATTGAAGGACGTTTTTTAGTTAATGGAAAAAGAATGTTCTTTAATGTGAATCCCGGGAAATAATGTGTATATAGCAAAAAGTGGGTAGAGAATAGTGCGCTACCATATAGAAATCAAAGGACTATTTTATGAGGGCAATTCTTTTGTCCGGGGGAACCGGCACGAGACTTGGGGAAGACATCCCAAAACAATATTTAAAAGTGAATGACAGGATGATCATCGAGTACAGCATCGAGACATTGACCCGATGCAGGGAAGTAGAGTCCATGGTCATAGTGGCAGGCGAGAAGTGGCATGAGGCAATAGCGGACGTCTTCAGTAAGTATGACGACCGGCATATGTTTTCCGGATTCGCCCTTCCCGGGGAGACCAGACAGCGGTCCATATATAACGGGCTTCTCCGTATGAAGGGTCAGGCCAATGCTGACGATTCCGTACTCATTCATGATGCCGCAAGACCGAAGCTGAAGGAAGCTTTGATAAAGAATATGAGTAATGCCTTAATGGGTTATGACGGAGTGCTTCCGGTACTTCCAATGAAGGATACCGTATATAAGGTGGATGAGACCGGAAGAATAGCAGCTCTCCTTGAACGAAAAGAAATCATGGCGGGGCAGGCTCCGGAGCTTTTTCTTTATGGAAAATACCTTAAGGCCAATGAGAAGATGATAGAGGAAGGCAGGATGGGGAGCATTAACGGTTCCACAGAACCTGCTTTTCTTGCTGGGATGGATATCGTGACTATCCCGGGGGATGAAGATAATTATAAAATCACAACTAAGAAAGATCTGGAGAGATTCAGAGCGGAATGCTGAGGTGACAGAAATGAAAGCCTGGAAGCTGGATAGTGTCGGAAATATAAATTTTTACGAGAATGTGCTGGAGCCTGCATTGGCACCGGATCAGGTGCTGGTAAAGGTTAAGGTCTGCGGCATTTGCGGCTCGGATGTGCCGAGAGTCTATAAGAACGGCGCCCACAAGATGCCACTCATAATCGGACATGAGTTTTCCGGAGTGGTGGAGAAGACCGGGGATCCCGGGGATAAAGAACTCATCGGAAAAAGGATGGGGATATTCCCGCTGATACCCTGCAAGAAGTGCCCTGCGTGTCTGTCAAAAAAATATGAGATGTGTTCGAACTACAGTTATCTCGGATCGAGAACTGACGGGGGCTTTGCTGAATACGCAGAAGTACCGAAGTGGAATCTCATAGAGCTTCCGGATAATGTTTCCTTTGAGCAGGCGGCCATGCTGGAACCCATGGCGGTGGCGGTTCATGCCATGAGACAGCTTGAGTTGGATAGTGACAATAGTGTGCTGGTTTGCGGCGCGGGAACCATAGGGCAATTGCTTATAATGTTCCTTCTTGATAGAGGAATAAAGAAGGTGTATGTCCTGGGAAATAAGGAGTTCCAGAAAAAGACACTTCTTGATATCGGACTACCGGAAGAGCACTATTTTGACATCAAAAGCGGCGATGCGAAAGCATGGGTCATGGAGAAAACATCAGGTCTCGGAGTTGATGCATATTTCGAATGTGTGGGCAGAAACGAGACCGTAGAGCAAGGCTTTGGCATGGTGAAAGCCGGAGGACAGTTATGCCTGGTTGGCAATCCGGCCGGGGATATGACATTAATCCAGGGGGACTACTGGAAGATCCTGAGAAAGCAGCTCCGTATAAGAGGTACCTGGAACTCCTCATATCTTGGGGATGATCCGGAGGCAGAAAAGGATGACTGGCATTATGTGCTTAAAAGTCTTGCGGCAGGGAACCTTCATCCCGAAAAGCTCATAACCCATGAGCTCAAGCTTTCGGAACTTGAAAAAGGACTTCTTGTTATGCGTGATAAGAAAGAAGACTACATCAAGATAATGGTATTGCCATGAATTTTTGACTGCTGATTAGATGCATGACTCATGGAGGGAAAGGTTAATGTGGTACGTGATCCAGACAATGAAAGGCAAAGAGTACAAGGCTGCCGAAGAAGTCCGATGCGATGTGGCAGCAGAAGATGAGCCCGTATTCGTTTTTGAAAATGAAATGGAATATAAGGTAAAAGGCAGCTGGATCAAGGACACAAATCCGTTTTTTCCGGGATATATATTTGTTGATATCAATGCTGAAAAAGCCGAAGATTTTGATTATAGGCTAAGAAAAGAAAAACATCCTCTGAAGCTGCTCCGGGTGGATGACATAATCACACCTATAAAACCTGAAGAGGAGGAATACCTCAGTAGACTTGGTGGAGAAGAGCATATCGTTCGGAATTCGGAAGGCTATCGTGTAGACGATATGATCGAGATAACCTCAGGCTCCTTTAAAGGCTGGACAGGCGAAATCAGAAAACTTGACCGCCATAAAAGAAGAGCCACCATCTGCGTTACCATGATGGGACGAGAGGTGGAAGTAAACATCGGACTTGAAATTGTGAAGTCTGTTTCAAAAGATGAGCTTGAGACCGCCGATGAATTTGATACAGAGAAGATGGCTAAGATCGTGAAGGCTTAGGTTGGTTAATAAGGAAGAGCTATGGCATCTAAACATGCCATAGCCCATTTTTATGTGGTGAATTGTAAAGAGTTCCTATAGGTGATAGTCTCCTTGATTTTTGTTGTCATGAAATAAGATTCAGCTTGTAGTTGTTTACATATTTCAATATTTCCTCCGGAATATCACCAAACATATCATAAAGAGACCTGGGACCGTCCCATGGGTTGTTATCAAAACATATACAAAGTGTGATCACCGGCAATATATGATCTTTATTGGAAAAAATAATGATATGCAGTTCATTTCATTACGAAAAAGACAGCCGTCATTTTTAATGTTCGGGTTTTGTGCTTTTAAAGGATGGATTTAAATTTGGAATCTATTTAAATGATGCATAAAGCTAAGATGAAGAATAAGATATTTTGAGATTGAAAAGAACTGCATGTCTTTTGACCTGAGCATCATATCACAGCCTGAAAGA
>JAILDF010000155.1 GCA_024689585.1 Oribacterium sp. | reverse complement strand
GGGTTCTCGTGTCCGTAATTATCAAATACCTGTTTTTCGTATATCTTTCTGTTGAATGTGTGCTTAAGTTCACGGTAGTTTATGTCCTTAAGTTCATCTGCTCCGGTGAGTTTTCCGCCGTTTCTTACTGTTGCAGCTATTGAGCGGGCATCCATCAGGCATACTGCGGCCATTTGTCCCTGACCGGGTTTGCTGCCTTCTCTGTTGGGATAGTTTCGTGTCACATGTCTGATAGAGATCTGATTATCAGCGGGTGCATCGGTGACGCCGAAGCAGGGACCGCATATGCATGGTCTCATGGTCACACCTGAAACAGCAAGCTCCGATCCTATACCTTTTGTCATCAGGTCTTCCATAACAGGAAGGGATGCAGGATTCACATGAAGATTCAGTTTATTGCCCGGAATACCGTAAATGTCATCATTAAGACCTGACTTCAGGATATCCGCTACAGCTACTATATTCTCAAAGAGTCCGCCGGCACATCCTGATACCAATGCCTGATCCGGGTAGAATTCACCATCCTTAATATGATTCATGATCCTGAAGGGTGCGCCATGGTTACCTTTTATCCTGTTGCCTTCTTCTTCGATCTCCTTCAATATGTTTGTCATGTCGGCTTTAAACACACGTATAGGCATAGCATGTGAGGGGTGGAAAGGCAGTGCAATCATGGGCTCAACATTATCCATATCTATTTCGATAAACTTGTCATAGTAGGCACCTTCTTCGATACGGAGGCACTTGTACTCCCCGGCTCTTCCATGCTCAGCCAGATACTGCTCCGTCAGCTCATCTGTTTCCCATATGGAGCTTAATGCTGCCGATTCCGTTGTCATTACATCGATACCCATTCGGAATTCCATGGAAAGGTTCCTGATTCCGGGGCCCATTATTTCAAGTACATTATTTTTATTAAATCCGTTTGCGAATGTCTTTGCAATCAAAGCAAGTGCCACATCCATCGGTCCTACACCGGGTTTGGGCTTTCCGAAAAGTTTAATGCCTACAATTTGGGGATATGCTATATCATAGGTCTGTCCCACCAGCTGTTTTACAAGCTCACCGCCGCCTTCTCCTATACCCATGGTACCGAGAGCACCGTATCTTGTATGTGAATCGGAACCAAGGATCATTTTTTCTCCTCCGGCCATCATTTCACGCATATACTGATGCAGTACTCCTCTGTATGGCGGAAGGAATATTCCTCCGAATTTTTTTGCATTGGACAATCCAAAAGCATGATCATCCTCAAGTATGGTTCCACCTACAGCACATAATGTATTGTGACAATTGGACAGTACATAAGGCATCGGAAACTTTTTGAGTCCTGAAGCTTTAGCTGTTTGCAGAATGTTTACATAGTTGTTATCCGGAGACACCATGCAGTCAAATTTAAGCTTAAGCTGCTCCATGTTACCGCTGTGATTATGTTTTTCCAGGATCTTATAAGCCATGGTTTTTTTACGGCCTTCTTCAACATTCCCGAAATTATCCGCTCCCAAAATCACATTATAAGACTTGTCTATAAAAACTCCATGTTCAATCAGTCTGACCATATCTGCTCCTTATACAAATAACAACACCTTCATAATCTAAATACGATTATAAAGGTGTTATTCCCATAAGTAAAATATATCGATTTGAATACTTTTTATACGAAATTATTTATCTTACATCTGTCATACCAAAGCTGCTGTATCTGATCGAACATACTGTTTATCATTATTTTTTAACTGCTTTGTCAGCGAATGCTTCCTTCATGGTTTTAATCAATGCCCGCTCTGCTTCATCAAGATAAATGCCGTCCTTATAAACCACATTCACATCCCATGAGTCTTCTTCATCACTGAAATTATAGACATTAAAATCAGGATTTTTAAAGGGTTCAATGGCTCTTTCCGGAACAATGGTTATGCCAAGGCCGGAGCTTGCAAGCTGAGTAGCCGATATGCAGCTGGATACCTCCATAACTTCCTTGGGTATAAAATCAAATCTCTTGAAGACAGCATCTACCTTTCTTCTGATATACTGTCCTCTCTTAAGAATAATAAACGGAAGCTCCGATAATTTTTCAAAATCAACCCGGGGATAAACTCCCTCCGTTAAAGGATCTTTGATCCATTCCGAAGCAATCATATCTTTTGAAGTAACAAGATAAAGCCTCTCTGTATAAATATATTCTGTTCTGACTCCCGGTGGTAAATGATCATCGCCACCCGGCAAAACGCAAAAGGCTATTTTGTCATTCATCAGATTATTAATTATTTCTTCTGATTTTGACTCCTGAAGATATATTTCGACATTTGGATATATTTCCCTGAATCTGCCTATAACCTTAGGAAGCATATATCCGGCTCTTTCTGTGGGTATACCAATGTTTATACGTCCCTTTTGACCATGACCTATATCAGATAGCTCACGTCTCAGATTATCCTTCAAAACAAGTATCTGCCTTGCGGTTTTTACATATCGCTCCCCTGCATAGGTAAGACTTATGGGGTTTGTTTTTCTGTCAAAAAGCTTTACCCCCATATCTTCTTCAACCTTGGAGATTATATAGCTTAAGGAAGGCTGGGATATATAAAGTCTTTTAGCAGCTTCCGTTACAGAATGATAATCCGCAACTGCAGTAATATAAGACAACTCTCTAAAATCCATAGAATCACTTCTCCTCCTCATCTATTAATGCTGTTTTTTAGCCTTAATATCTGACTACACAGATGCACGTCTAACCGGATCTATAAACGCATGTTTTTCACCGTTTATATCTGACATACAGATGTCAATCTAACCGACTACTATTAAAAAAGCGCTTGTCAGAAATCAACTCTGCAAAGGATAAAATAGCATAGCAAGTTTATGAATTCTAATATTTATCCATTAGTGTCAATTCTATTCTAAAGCACATCATAGAAGATATCTATAGATTGTTTGGATTTAAATATAATTTAAATTATTTGGTTATAACAGTTCAGCCGTGGTACATAAAGGACAGAGCTGGCTTATGTCACGGCTGAACTGTTGTATTTGGCTGTCAAAAGTATATCT
>JAILDF010000149.1 GCA_024689585.1 Oribacterium sp. | reverse complement strand
ATGGGAAGGAGTTGTGACGGAAATAGGCATTCGCACCACCAAGGTAAAATTCGTTACAGATGTCAAAGTGTTTAATAATTCCTCTCTGAGGGATATCGTCTGCTCTGAAGAAGTAGTAAGACAAAGTGTGAAGATAGGCATTTCCTACGATGCGGATTTTGAGGAAATCGAACGTATTCTGAAAAAAGAACTTTCTAAGATAGGTCCGGAACAGATCCCGGGTCTTCGGAAAGGACCTACGTACACCGGAATCAGCTCCTTTGATGAAAGCAGTATCGTTTTACCCATTGCAATGTTTGTCGAAGGCAACCTGAAGTTTCCTGCTGTCCGTGCCCTTAATCGGGAGATAAAGCTGATTTTTGACCGGAACAACATCGAGATCCCGTTCAATCAGCTGGTAGTTCATGAAGCGGAGAAACCTGTCTTATGAAACCTGAATTTTGTAACTGCTTCATATAGAGACTGAGTCTCTCATAAAGCGGTTCCGCCTCGTCTCCATACTCATCCTTCAGCAAAGCTCCGATTTCATACACGGTTCTTTTGCCGTCTATACATCCGAATATGAAACTTCCCATACCCGGAAGATGAATGTGGGATACTGCAGGCTTTTTAAAAAACTTCTGGGCTATCCTGTTGGTAAAGCCCTTATTCTCCATTTCAACAATGACCTCACCGGACGCAGAACGCGTCCAGTTGAGGTCATTGTTTATCTCAAATATGTAATCTAAGTAATTATCTTTGTTATTCATTTCCTATTTCCGATTGCAGCCTTAAGTACAGCTGCAGAAACAATAACTATAAGGATAAGAGCCTGAATGTTTCCTGTAGGAATAACAGCGCTCAGATTCATTTTCTCTGTAAGACCCACAACGGTAAGTACCGCAAGAAGCACACCTACTATACCTTCTCCTGCAATAAGTCCCGAACAGAAAAGGATGCCCTTTCCAGAATCTCCATTCTCGGCACCAAACTTCTTATCAACAAACAGCTTGATAAGTCCGCCAAGCATGATGGTTGATGAAAGCTCAAGAGGAAGATAAAGTCCTATGGATACAGGAAGTGCAGCGATTCCGAGAATCTCAACTGTAATTGAGATGAAAGCACCGATGAAAATCAGTGACCATGGAAGGTTTCCGTTCATAACACCCTCGATGATCATCTTCATCATGGTTGCCTGAGGAGCAGCAAGATTGTCTGAACCAAATCCGTAAGCATTATCAAGAAGGATCATAACTCCGCCGATAGCAAGAGCTGAAGCAATAACTCCGAGAATCTCTCCGATCTGCTGCTTTATAGGTGTTGCACCGAGGATATATCCGGTCTTTAAATCCTGTGATGTATCACCGGCCATACATGCAGCTATACATATAACCGAACCGATGGCTATGGACCCCTGCATACCGTGCACTCCCACATCACCTGATATCTTAAGGCAGATAGTTGCGATAAGTATTGTTGCTATGGTCATACCTGAAACAGGGTTGTTGGAGCTTCCTACCAGTCCCACCATTCTTGATGAAACTGAACTGAAAAAGAATCCGAACACTACTATAAGCAATGCACCAAGGAAGGTAACAGGTACTGCCGGTGTGAGCCAGATGGCAACAATGATTGCAGCGATACCGCCAAGCACGATACGGATATCCATATCAAGAGCTGTACGCTCATAAGAAACCTGTCCTGCCTTTGAGATGCTTTTTATGGAGGCCATAAAGGTTCTTACTATAAGCGGAAGAGTCTTGATGAGACTGATGATACCCGCTGATGCAACGGCACCCGCACCGATATACTTGATGTAATTTGACCAGATTGCAGATGCGCCGCTTGAAGCATAAAGCTCACTTACGGAAACACTTGCAGGATACATGACTATGTCACCGCCAAAAGTCACAATGGCAGGAATAAGAACAAACCATCCAAGGATACCGCCGGCAAACATATACGCAGATATGCGTGGACCACAGATGTAGCCAACCGAAATAAGTGCCGGATAAACCTCTGCTGCAAACTCTGTCTTGAGAGCTTCAAGCTTAAGTACAAAAACACTCTGCACTGCCCTGAGACCGTCAACCAGGAACTTTACAAGAGCGCCAAGGCCCATACCGATGAATACTGCCTTCGCAGAAGAGCCTCCCTCCTCACCGGCAAGAAGAACCTCGGCACAGGCTGTACCTTCAGGATAAGGAAGAACTCCGTGCTCCTGAACGATAAGTGCGTTACGAAGAGGAACCATGAAGAATACTCCCAGGAGTCCTCCGAAAAGAGCGATAACCGTGATGGCAATGAGTGAAGGCTTATCCATCACTCCTTCCTTTGCCCAGATAAAAAGAGCAGGCATGGTGAAAATAGCACCTGCAGCAAGTGATTCACCTGCAGAACCGACAGTCTGAACCATATTGCTTTCGAGAACCGAATCCTTGTTCATGATAACTCTGATTACGGCCATTGAAATAACCGCAGCGGGAATGGACGCAGATACTGTCATCCCTACTCTGAGACCCAGATATGCATTAGCAGCACCAAATATGACAGCCAGAATGATACCCATGATGATGGATGTGGGTGTCATCTCAGGAATCACCTTATCCGCAGGGATGTAAGGCTTAAATTCGTTATTCATTTTGTTTATATCTCCTATTTCATTACTTTGTAGTGATAAAGTATATCCGCACTTCCCGAGCTTTGCAATAAAAACAGATAATTTATATATAACAGTCTGAATACCTGTATATATATGTGTACACTTTTGTAAATATTTCACAGAAAGCCTGATTTGCTATACATAGAAGACAATGTTAAGATATCCAACATGAAACAATTATCACTTTTTTCGGAACAGAATACAGATCCGAGAACTCCCATGACGGTTAACTGGAACCTGTGGCACGGCTGCACAAAAGTCAGTGCAGGGTGCCTTAATTGCTATATGTACCGTCGGGACGAAGCAATCGGTAAAGATCCATCTGTGGTTCAAAAAACCGACAGCTTCAACCTCCCGGTCAGGATTCTCAGGTCAGGACCAAATAAAGGGAGGTACAAAATCCCGGCTGGATCCCATATTTATACCTGCTTTTCTTCGGATTTCTTTCATCCTGATGCGGACGAGTGGCGGGATGATGCGTGGGCTATGATGCGAGAGCGTTTCGACTGTACTTTTTTCATGATTACGAAAAGGCCGGAACGGATAGAGGAACATCTTCCGTCCGGTTGGGGAATGGGCTGGGAGCATATAACCATTGCTGTTACTTGTGAGAATCAGGACATGATCGATAAGCGTTTGCCCATATATCTTTCACTGCCGATTTTCCATCATTCTGTAATGATAGAGCCAATGCTTAGCGCCGTAGATCTCCGCCCATATATAGATAACTACAGAGCCTCCGATGGGACTCCTGTCATAGAATCAGTTTCTGTGGGCGGTGAATCCGGACCCAATGCAAGGATATGTGACTATGCCTGGGCAAAGGATGTCCATGCTCAGTGCGTGGAAAATGGTATCTCATTTTACTATCATCAGACCGGAGCTAAACTTCTGAAAGATGGAAAGCTTTACAACATTCCACGGTCCATGCAGCATTCCCAGGCGCATAAGGCGGGACTTGATACCTGAATTAACCGGGTCAAAACATCCTTGCATCTGTTAGTATATTTGACGCCCGTCAAATATACTTCTTCCCAGTGAAAAAGTAATACGCCATTTGACGTGTGTCAAATGGCGTGTGTATTTCAGCATATTAATGAACTTTTTCCATACTTAAAATGAATATCTATATCTTTATAATCTCATTTTTTACAAATACGTCAAACCTTGGAAGCTTAAAACGACATTGCATATGTATTCATCAAAAAATGAGGTCGTCTCCAACCTCATTTTATACTTTCACTTCACAGATTTATCATTATCGAGTTAAGCCCCATTGCGGGAACGTATAGTACCTCTTTCGTCATAAATTCAGGCAAATATAACACAGTAAGCCACCGGGGACGGTCCTCGTGGCTGAGAGCCATCCCCGGTGGCTTCATTGAATTTTTCAATTATAACGGCATATTGTTATGACGTTTTTTCGGATTTTCCTTTTCTTTATTCTTGAAGGCTGCTATAGACTGCAATAATCTCTTCCGGGTTTCTTCCGGCAGGATGACCTCGTCTATGATTCCGATGGAGGCAGCAAAATACGGATTATAATATTTCGCCTCATATTCCTCTTTGAATTTTTCCTTGAGAGCCACGGGATCCGAAGACTCCTTAAGTTCCTTTCTCATTATGATTCCGGCGGCGCCTTCGGCACTCATTACAGCAATCTGGGCAATCGGCCATGCGAAGACATAGTCCGCACCGAGACTCTTGGAATTCATGGCGATGTAGGCACCTCCATAAGCTTTACGCATTATCAGAGTGATCTTCGGTACAGTTGCTTCAGAGAAAGCGTAAAGAAGCTTTGCTCCGCGTCTGATGATGCCACTGGATTCCTGCTCCAGTCCCGGCATATAGCCTCCGACATCCACCATTGCAAGCAGCGGTATTCTGAAAGCATCACAAAAACGTATAAACCTTGCCGCCTTTTCCGATGCCTTTCCATCAAGGCTTCCTGCCATTACCATAGGCTGGTTCGCAACAACTCCGACTGTTTCACCACCTATACGCATAAATCCCACTACGATATTCTTGGCATATTCTCTCTGAACTTCCAGGAAATTACCGTCATCGCCGATTGTAAAAATAACGGGACGCACATCATAAGGTTTTCTTGAATTGTCAGGCACCAGACGTTCTATCTGGTTTGACCAGTCTACCTCAGTATATTTCTTATATGCAGGACGGTCATCATAGCTCTGTGGAAGATAATCCAGAAGCTCCCTGACTTTCGCAAGGCAGTTGGCATCATCTTCATAGCAGAAATGTGCTACTCCGGACTTTTCCATATGGAGCCGGCTTCCCCCAAGTTCGTCC
>JAILDF010000145.1 GCA_024689585.1 Oribacterium sp. | reverse complement strand
GTCCCCCTGGACCACCGGCTAAACTGTTACAAATTCAAAAAAGTCTCGGGATTCAAAAGCTCCCGAGGCATGACCTGTTTTTGAACTATTTCTTTCTGCACCTATCGATGATAAACCCGATCAAGACTCCCGCCAGTGTAGGCATTACCCAGCCGAATCCCTGTGAGAAAAACGGAAGGTTGACATCAAGAAAATCTATCAGCCCCTGTGCACCTATGGCCTGTGTCCATTCAGACGGAAGCGCCTTCAGGAAATCAAAAACGGAACTGATCACAGCCATGGTCATGACTGACGTTATGATTGTTTTTTTGTTGTTAAAAGCTTTTCCGAAAACCGATAAAAGTGTAAGCGTTATGGCGATGGGATAAAGCATCATAAGGACCGGTATGGATATCTTAATGATGGATGACAGTCCCGCATTTGAAATGATGTATGTCACCGTACAGAAAAGGATTGCCCATTTTTTGTAGGTAAGCTTTCCCGGAAGGATTTCCTCAAAAGTTGCGGCACAGCTTGTCATGAGACCTACCGCTGTTTTAAGGCAGGCAAAAAAGACGATGACTGCAAGAAGTACGGATCCAAAGCCTGGGAAATAATGTGCCGAGATATCCGAAAGCACTTCGCCTCCGTTTGCACTTATTTCTGCGTAAGCACGGCTTTCCGCTCCCGCGAGAGCTACCAGCAGATATATTATCCCCATAAAACCGCAGCTGAAGATTCCCGCTTTCACGGTATTTCTTGCTATGTCTACAGGCTCCGTAACACCCCTGGAACGTATGACATCAACAACGATTATTCCGAAAGCCAGTCCGGCAAGGATATCCATGGTATTGTAGCCGTCCAGAATACCCTGAAGAAAAGGTGTTCCCACGTATATGCTTTCCGGAGCGAAAGAACCGATGCTGCCCTCAGGTCTCAGAAGAGACATTATGAGAAGTATGCTGAGTACCGCTATAAATATCGGATTCAGAAATTTCCCTATCCAAGTGAGAATGTTTCCGGGTCTCAGGGAAAACCACAGCATCAGTACAAAAACGATAGTTGTGAATATAAACAATGCAATACTATGGTTCATGCCTTCCGGCAGCAGCGGCTTAATGCCTATCTCGAAAGGAACGGTAAGACATCTTGGTGCCGCAAAAAACGGACCTATGGCAAGATACAGAACAACCGTAAATATATAGCCAAAGCGTTTTCCCACTCTCTGGCTAAGCTTCAGAAGTCCGTTACTCTCTGTAAGAGCAAGAGATATGACCGCCATAAGAGGAAGGCCCACCGCAGTCACGAGAAATCCTCCGAGGGCCGCAAAGATACTTCTGCCGGCCATTTGCCCCATGAAGGCCGGAAAGATCAGATTCCCGGCACCAAAAAATAATCCAAACAACATACTTGTAAGAGTTACGAGCTCTCCTACAGTCAGATTCTGTTTCATAAATACCCCCGAAATAATAATCGCACAGATCCTTTCATATTTCCCGACAAAGCCGGTATGAAATCGTGCTTGCGGGCAGACGAAATACCCGTTAACCCGACAGACAGAGTTCAGTTTATCAAATATATTTTGGCAGTGTCAAAAAAGTTTGTAATTAAGTCAAAAAAGACTCCATATTCCTTTGATATTATAATCTAAAGTTATATAATCTATAACGTGAGCTTAAGCTTATAAAAAAGTGAATCATCAGGAGGTAATTATGGAAGAGGTATCACTCAGCAAGGAACTGATGGATAATTATACCGATATTCTCCGGAATGAACTGATCCCGGCCATGGGATGTACTGAACCCATAGCCATTGCCTATGCAGCTGCCATGGCAAGAAAGGTTCTGGAGGACGAACCGGTCCATATCACCATCAATTGTTCCGGCAATATGATCAAGAATGTAAAGGGTGTTAAAGTTCCCAATTCCAGCGGACAGAGAGGCATCGAGGTTGCCGCTACACTTGGAGTTGTGGGCGGTAATCCCGATAAAAAGCTGGAGGTTATAGCAGCGGTTACAGATGAGGACCGTGAGAAAACCAGAGAGCTGGTTTCTGAGAATTTCTGTGATTGTAACTATGTTGAGAATGTTCCCAATCTGTATATTCAGGCTGTCATCAGGAGCAAAGATCATGAAGCCGAAGTTGTGATAGCAGAGCATCACACAGACATTAAACTTATCAAAAAGGACGGTAAGGTGCTGGTTGAGCATGGCACAAAGAATGAGTATTCGGAAGCTATTCATTCCGGAGACAGAAGCCTTATGAGCTTCAAGGGACTTCTTGATTATGCAAATCAGGTGGACCTTTCAGAGGTTGAGGATATACTGAACCGTCAGATACAGATGAATTCCGCCATTGCACAGGAAGGTCTGGATAATCCCTGGGGTGCCAGCGTAGGAAAGACCATACTTGAGAGCTTCGGGAATAATGTCAAGTCCCGTGCCTGTGCATGTGCCGCAGCGGGATCCGACGCCAGAATGTCGGGTTGCCCCATGCCGGTAGTTATCAACTCCGGATCCGGTAATCAGGGAATCACCGTAACCATGCCGGTTGTTGTATACGCAAAGGAGTTCCTGATTTCTGATGAAAAGCGTATGCGTGCACTCATTGTCTCAAATCTTGTGTCTATCTATATAAAGCATTATATCGGTGCCCTTTCAGCGTTCTGCGGAGCGGTAAGTGCTTCCTGCGGAGCCGGAGCAGCCATTACCTACATGAGCGGCGGAGATTATGCGCACATTGCAAAGACCATCACCAACACCATTGCCAACGTAGGCGGAATCGTATGTGACGGTGCAAAGCCAAGCTGTGCAGCCAAGATAGCTGCCTCGGTTCATGCAGCTATACTTGCCCACTACATGAGTATGAATGATAAGTCATTCCAGCCCGGCGAAGGTATCGTTGAAGCTGATGTAGAACAGACCATCAAGAACATGGGCTACATCGGAAAGATAGGTATGATGCCTACAGATAAGGAGATTCTCAATGTCATGACCGACAGGGTTGATGTTGGTTCCTGTCTGTAATTAAAACCGTGTAATTATTTGTGCAAATTGTATATTTCGTACTGGATATATCAGATATAATTGTGTATTATATATTAGAAAATCATATTAATGCCGGTTATTAGGGGCCGGCATTAAACACCGGTAATTAAAAAATCTACAGCCGGTGTTCCCTATAAAAAGGAGGACATGGGGATGGAAAAGAAAGGCTTT
This sequence comes from Oribacterium sp., assembly GCA_024689585.1. Classification (GTDB taxonomy): domain Bacteria; phylum Bacillota; class Clostridia; order Lachnospirales; family Lachnospiraceae; genus Oribacterium. The sequence goes on along the minus strand of JAILDF010000145.1, from coordinate 13,792 downwards.
ATTCACAGTTTGCCGTTTAAGCTTCTGTGTGCCCTGGCTTTGGGTATCATAGTCGGACTTGCATTGAATGCTTCGGACGGCTCAGCATTATCAACCGCAGTACTAAACGTGCTTGTATGCGTTAAGTACATCGTGGGACAGTTCATCAGTTTCTGCGTACCGCTTATCATAATCGGATTTATCGCACCTTCTATCACAAGACTCGGAAACAACGCATCAAGGATGCTCATGGTTGCGCTCTGCATCGCTTATGTTTCATCCATCGGTGCAGCATTCTTTGCAACAGCATCAGGCTATGCGATCCTTCCTCATATGGCTATCAACCCTGAGGTTGACGGACTTAAGGAGATCCCTTCACCTGTATTTGCGCTTGATATCCCGCAGATCATGCCGGTTATGTCAGCATTATTCTTCTCAGTACTCGTAGGACTTGCAGCAGCATGGAATTCAAGCAAGTACATCACAAACATTCTGGAAGAGTTCCAGGGTATCGTTCTCAGCATCGTAACAAAGTTCGTTATCCCGGTACTTCCGATTCTTATCGGAACAACCTTCTGCACACTTGCATACGAGGGAACCATAACAAAGCAGCTTCCGATATTCCTTGCCATCATCATTATCGTAATGATAGGACATTATATCTGGCTTGCACTTCTTTACGGAATCGCAGGTGCATATTCAGGAAGAAATCCTATGAACATCCTGAAGAACTACGGTCCTGCATACATGACCGCCGTTGGTACAATGTCATCTGCCGCAACACTTTCAGTTGCTCTTCAGTGTGCAAAGAAATCAGAGCCTACATTGAGAAGCGACATGGTAAGCTTCGGTATCCCGCTTTTTGCAAACATCCATCTTTGCGGATCTGTTATGACTGAGACCTTCTTCGTTATGGCAGTTTCAAAGATGCTTTACGGAACCTTCCCGCCGGTATCCAAGATGATACTTTTCTGTCTGCTCCTCGGTGTATTCGCCATCGGAGCTCCGGGTGTTCCGGGCGGAACTGTTATGGCATCTCTTGGTCTTATCATCAGCGTACTTGGCTTCGATGAGACCGGAACCGCACTGATGCTCACAATCTTCGCACTTCAGGATTCCTTCGGAACCGCCTGCAACGTAACCGGTGACGGTGCACTTTCACTTATCCTTACAGGTTATGCTGAGAAGCACGGTATCTCGGAAGAGTCTGATGAGATGAAGAAGGCTTCAGGTTCAAAAATAGCGTAATTATCAAAACAACAGGTTCGATAATGGCGTAATTATCAAAAAAAGGTTGAGCCTCGGGATTCGTTGATCCCGGGGCTTTTTTGAACCGTCCCTGGTGGTAGACACGCAGATTACCTCATATCATTCTTCTGCGTGTCTTTTCCTTCAAATTTAGACCGATTCAGACACGCAGATTACCCTCTGTCATTCTTCTGCGTGTCATATACCAAATCCAACCCATTAGACAACTAACACCTTTTCAATGTATTTTTTCGAGAAAAACATTATTCCCCTAGAAAACAACATTCCGGTGTGATACTATAGTGAAACACTAGGAAATAAAAACTGCTGCCGGCATTCTAAACCGGACAGGCAGAGTCTATTAAGGTAACCTCAACCTTTCGCGAAGCGATATTATACGGGCCGGCGGTTACCAAACTTGGAGGTTATAGTATGCTTGAATTACAAAATGTCTCCTTCCAGGTAGATACGGAAGGGCAGGACAAGGAAATCATCAGAGACATCTCATTATCGATCCCTGATGATAAGCTGGTTGTCATAACAGGACCAAACGGAGGAGGAAAGTCCACACTTGCGAGACTCATTGCAGGTATCGAAAAACCCACATCCGGAAAGATCCTTTTTAACGGTGAGGACATCACCGACATGTCCATCACTGAGAGAGCAAAAAAGGGCATTGGCTTCGCCTTCCAGCAGCCCGTAAAATTCAAAGGCATACAGGTTTTTGATCTGATCAGGCTTGCTACCGGAAAGAATATCTCCATCGCAAACGCCTGCAATTACCTTTCAGAGGTCGGCCTTTGTGCAAGAGATTACATCAACCGTGAGGTTAACAGCAGCCTCTCCGGCGGAGAATTAAAGCGTATCGAGATAGCTACGGTTCTTGCCAAAGCATCAAAGCTTTCTGTTTTCGATGAGCCTGAGGCCGGTATCGACCTCTGGAGCTTCCAGAATCTCATAGAAGTGTTCCAGCGCATGAGAAAGAACATCAAGGACAGCTCCATCCTCATCATTTCTCATCAGGAGAGAATACTCAATATCGCAGATGAGATCATAGTTATAAGAGACGGTAATGTTGTTAAGCGCGGTACCAGGGATGAGGTGCTTCCCGAGCTTATGGGCACAACCTCAGCCGTTCCTGCCTGCAAAACTATCGAAAAGGTAATGGGAGGTGAGAAGGATGCTTAAGCTTGACGAAATTCAGAAGAGACTCCTTAAGGAGGTTGCGGATCTTCACAAGGTTCCGGAAGGTGCCTACAACATCCGTTCAAACGGAACTTCCGCAGGACGTGTTTCTACAGAAAATATTGAGATCACACCGAGAGAAGACGGACAGGGTCTGACCATCCGCATTAAGCCCGGCACAAAGAACGAGAGTGTTCACATCCCTGTAGTCATGACTCAGACAGGACTTAAAGAAGTGGTTTACAATGACTTCTATATCGGCGAGGATGCAGACGTAACCATCGTTGCAGGCTGCGGAATCGATAACTGCGGTTCCCAGGATTCAGAGCATGATGGTATCCATCGTTTTTATGTTGGTAAGAATGCTCACATCCGCTATGTGGAGAAGCATTATGGTTCCGGCACCGGAAGCGGAAAGAGGATTCTTAACCCGGGCACCGAGGTTTACCAGGAAGAGGGCAGTTCCGTTGAGATGGAGATGGTTCAGATTAAGGGTGTGGATGATACAAACCGTTCCACAACCGCTGAACTTGCTGCAGGCGCAAAGCTTGTGGTGAGAGAGCGTCTCATGACTCACGGTGACCAGAAGGCCTACAGTACTTATGTTGTAAACCTTAACGGTGAAGGTGCAAGTGCTGATGTTGTTTCCAGATCCGTAGCAAGAGATGATTCATACCAGAAGTTTGATGCGAAGCTTGTGGGTAATGCTGCCTGCTCCGGTCACACAGAGTGTGATTCCATCATCATGGACAGCGGTAAGATCCTTGCTGTTCCAGCTCTTGAGGCCAATGATCTCGACGCGGCACTTGTGCATGAAGCCGCCATCGGAAAGATCGCGGGAGATCAGATCATCAAGCTGATGACTCTCGGTCTCACAGAAGCAGAGGCAGAAGAGCAGATCATCAACGGATTCCTAAAATAAAGCTGATCAATAAAGTTTAATCAAACGAACCCATCGGGGACGGTTCTCGCCGGTGAGAACCGTCCCCGATGGGTTAAAATCCTAAAGCCGGCGGGCATACCATTTTAATGGTTGCCCACCGGCTCTTTCATATCAGCACTATTCTTTTTTATACACAGCACACTGTGCTTTTCCGTTCTCTTTTGCTTTATATACTGCTGTATCAGCATTATCAAAGCAGTTCTTCATGGTATCATGAGGCTGAATGTCAGCGATGCCGCAGCTGAAGGTTACGGTCTGCTTAGTTTCCCTGGCCCTTATTGATTCCTGTATGTCATTCATTATCTTCAGTGCCTCGCCGGAATCTCTGAAGATCACACCGGCAAATTCATCTCCGCCCCATCTTACTACATGACCATCACTTCCCAGACCATTTTTCAACTCATCAGCCACCATACGAAGCACTGTATTTCCGTACAGATGACCGTAATTGTCGTTAAAAGACTTGAAATTATCTATATCCAGAACGAAAAATGATGCTTTGCTCTTTTTAAACCAGGATTTGGAATATCTTTCAAAGTCATCCTTGAAGATTTTATTATTTTGAAGTCCGGTTACATCATCCGTATTGAGACTGATCGCTGTCATCCTCTGAAGCTTTATGAGGAAGGTAAAACTTATGATTACATATATGATCAGTATGATCATCATAAAAGCGATGCGCTGAGCGGATTTATTTAAAAATCCCCGAATGGTCTCTGTAGTATCTTTTTTAACTACAATGTTCCATTTCATTTCATCATTCTTTTTGACGCAATAGCAGTTATTTTCTTTTGTGAAGCGTCTTCCTTCTTCAGGAACTTCACCTACTATATAATCCTTGGTAACACCCATCTTTTCCACGGCATCGGCCACATTCATAAAAGCCCCGTTACTGTCAAAAAAAGAGGAAAGGGCGTTACCCGAATTGACAACACATATATCTACACCCAGTCGCCCCGTCAGATCATCTATAAAATCCTGAAACCCTTTTATCTCTCTGCCCGATCCCACAACTCCAAGGGTTTTCCCTTCCGAGTCCTTAACGAGACAGTTCACAAAGATAGTTACGTTATAATCATTTACCTCATCTCGGTCAACCTGTATATCATAGTCACTTTTGAGATTAAGAAAATTAAAATACCATACATCAAAATCAGACGCCGGAGAGACAGTCCTGTTGAGGCCTCCGTCATAGTAATAATTCCAGGTTTTGTCTGAAACAAAAAAAACCACATCGTAACCGTACTTTTCCTTGTAATTCTTAAGATAACGGTACAGCACCTGGTGATGTGCCGAATCAACATCATTTGTTTCTTCCATACACCATTCCTTAAGGAAAAGATCATTGGCCATCATCTCGCCTGCGACACGCTGTGATAATGAAAAATTCGTAATCTGGGCATTGATGTCTACGGCAGCCATTTCAGCATCATTCTGTGCCTGTTTAAAAGCCAGTTCCTTAAAATAGGCATACTCATTGGTCTGGATACCTAAAAAAACTGCAAGAGCCATAAAAATTATAATTAAATTGGCTATCAGATAAGCATTTTTATTCTTCATACATGTCCTCATAAAAGCATCAAACCGCTTTTCTACATATATCATCGTAAAAAAACCGCAAAATAATAAGCCCTAAAACCGGTGTTTTCGAAATCACCGCTTGTTTTAAACTGATAAAAATCAGAAACCTGCCGATAAATATCATATAGATTTTGTATTCACAAAATATTCTGCAGCTTTTTTATGTGATATAAAAGCTGTTTTATAGATACAGAAACAGACAAAAGGAGACTATGGATGAAACAGTTTCAAGTTACATTTCAAAAACCGGAAGACTCCGTAGAAGCTTTACATAAATTAAGAGAACAAACCGGTCCGGGACAGGAAGATCATTTACTTTTTCAGCTTTTCAGCAGATCTCTGGAAAGATATGCCATCGAGTATGTTTGTAAGAAGGTGGAAAATGAATTCCCCGGTGCCGCCTATGTCGGTTGTTCAACGGCAGGGAGCATCATTGAGGGGGATCTGAGTACAGATACTTATGCTCTGGTTTGCACCTTGTTTGAATCACCTACAGCAAAAGTGGATGTAAAACAGTATCGTCTGGATATGGAAAGTGTTGACGGTGTTATGCCAAAGGTTGTCAGCTTTGCCAATGAAAACAGCTGGGTTAAAGCCATACTTTTTTATACTACGGTATGGAAAACTTCCATGACAAAGCTGTGCACCGGTCTTGATGAAGTAAGATCTGACGTCCGCATCATGGGCGGCGGAGCTTTCAATGCTGCCCTGGATTCCTTCTCCTCCTATGTACTTTCGAATGGAGGAAATGCTGCTGATCACAGTATAGTATTTGTTTTTATAGGCGGAGATGATCTGGTTGTGAACAGCAGATATATCAGCGGCTGGAAACCCCTTGGCAAATATATGGATATTACGAAAGCAATGGGTAATGTCCTTCAGGAGATCGATGGTGTCAGTGCATTCAACATTTACCACCGCTACCTGAAAATCGAAAATGACGATACCTTTTTGTACAATACCCTTGAATTTCCGTACATCATCAAGAGAAACGGAATCGACATCCTCCGTCACCCTCAGCAATGTCTGAAGGACGGTTCTCTTGTCATGGCTTCTGATGTGGAGAATACTTCAAAGATAAGACTTGCTTATGGAGATCCTGTAACCATCATGGAATCCATATATCAGAATATCCGGGAAATACAAAAAGAAGACCCTGATGTCATCATGATCTTTTCCTGTGCAGGAAGAAAAGCCTTTTGGGGAGACAATGAGATCGGAAATGAAACCAAAGCCTTTGAGACTATAGCCTCTTCATCGGGTTTCTATACCATAAGTGAATTCCTGAGAACGGATGACAACGTAAACCAGCACAATCTTACTCTGGTCATCGCTACCCTGAAGGAAATGATCCCGGGAAGAAAGCCCCGGAAAAAGACCTCCTGTGAGGAGGTTCATGGCAGTAAAAGACTTTCAACCGTTGAGCGTCTTGCAAACTTTATAGAACAGGCTACAAGTGAACTTGAAACCGCCAACGAACAGCTATCAGACATGAATCAGAAGCTCAGCAACATGGCTATCACCGACGGACTGACACAGCTGCTTAATCGTGGCGAGATCCAGAGAAGAATAACTGAGGCTGCTGAGTCGGATTCCAACAAAACTGTTTCACTTGTCATGATGGATATCGATAATTTCAAAAAGGTTAATGATAACTTCGGACATAATGAAGGCGATTTTGTAATCCGTACCCTGGCAGGGGTAATGAAGAACCAAACCTCTGAAATAGCAGATGCTTCGGCAGGACGATGGGGTGGTGAAGAATTCATGATCCTGCTTCCCGGAATGGGTAAGGAAAAAGCATTTGAAATTGCCGAGGCCATACGAAAGTCCTTTTCTGACATCACATTTCCACTGGCCGGAAACTGTACCATCAGTCTGGGTGTGGCCGAAAGGCAGAACCGTGAATCCGGAGACAGCTTTGCTTCCCATGCGGATCAGGCGCTCTATGAAGCAAAAAATACAGGCAAAAACAAAACTGTGATTAACTAAAAGAATATCCCCCATACCCAAAAAGAATATAAGACACAATTGACATGTCCTTTATTATGAGCGTATAATTTGCATTAAATAAAAGACATAGAGATTGTGTCTTTTATTTAACATTCTAAATCTACGACTGCAGAGGTAATGTCAATCCTTCTGGATTCTATCATCAATGCCTGACATTACCGGGGGGGAAGGGGAAAGACTATGAGTAATGCTACATTTACAAAAGAGACAACAGAAGCCATAAGGACTTTATATTTTGATGACAGCATCCTGGCACGCTTCTTTGGAAAATCCTCAAACTATACGGATATCCCGGGTGAACTTTACGGAACCTATAATGTAAAAAAAGGTCTCAGGAATGAAGATGGCACCGGCGTTCTCGTAGGACTTACCAGAGTTTCAGACGTAGTCGGCTACGTTAAAGACAAGGACGGCAAGGTTTCTCCCTGTGACGGAGATCTGTTATACAGAGGGTACAGTGTAAACGACCTTATCAATAACCGTCAGGGAAACTTTGGTTTTGAAGAGACCTGCTTCCTTTTGCTTTTCGGTTTTCTTCCTGACGAAAAGCAGCTCAGTAATTTCAAAGGCTGTTTGTCCGACAGATATTCTCTTCCGGACAATTTCCTTATAAACGAAATACTCAGTTCACCGTCACTTAACCTGATGAATCGTCTTCAGACCCTTACACTTCAGCTTTACAACTACGACGATTCCCCTGATGATACTGATGTTTACGAGACATTGAGAAAAGGTTTAAACCTCATTGCGAAGCTCCCGACTCTTGCCTGCTATGCCTATCAGTCAAAGCTTCACAAGGTGTACCACAATTCCCTTATCATCCATAACCCTAATGTAAATTATTCCATTGCCGAAAACATCCTTCATATGCTCCGTCCCGATGGAAAATTCACAAATAGGGAAGCCAATCTCCTGGATGCCCTGCTGCTTATCCATGCAGATCACGGCGGAGGAAACAATTCAACTTTCACAAACGTTGTGGTAGGTTCAACAGGTACCGATCTTTATTCAGCAATCTGTGCAAGCCTTGGTTCATTAAAGGGTCCAAAGCATGGCGGTGCCAATATCTCCGTATCCAGGATGATGGAAGAGGTCATCTCAATCACAGGCTATACAAATGATAAGGCAAAGGTCCGTAAGGTAGTCACTGATCTTATCGACGGTAAGCTCTACGATCACTCAGGTCTTATCTACGGCTTCGGACATGCGGTTTATACATTATCAGATCCCCGTGCCGAAATCCTTCGTGATCTCTGTCACAATCTCGCCTCCGAAAATGGACTGATGCCAACCTTCAATTTCTATAAGCTCTTTGAAGATACTGTTCATGAAGTTCTTTCCGAGAAAAAGAAGAAGCCGTTACCGACCAATGTTGACTTCTATTCAGGTCTTGCCTATAGCATGCTTGGAATACCTGATGAACTTTATACACCGCTTTTTGCAATAGCACGTGTTGCAGGCTGGGTTTCCCACAATATGGAGAACAAACTTTACGACGGACGTATCATGCGTCCCGCCACGAAGTATGTCGGAGAGTTGAAGGAATATAAAACCATAAACGAAAGATAATCTTGATAATTCAGAGGACGCAAGAGGGTATCGGGTTTAACCTGATGCCCTCTTACTCTGTCTTAAAAATTGTGACACATTTGTGACTTAAATGTGGTATTATAGTGTCAGAAATATTTTTTGATTTTAATACAATATTGAAAAGTTTTTTTGTGCAAGAATTGATACCAGCATCAAAGCTCGACGATATTTTTACACAGATTATCACGGAGCTGAATAAATATGGATAATCCTGCAAATATAACTGATTTAAGTAATATAGATAAACAATTTCATTCTTTCAATGTCCCTGTGGAGTTACAGTTCGACCCCCTTACAGGGCTTCTTAGTCGTCGCTCATTTCTTAAAAAAGCCCAAAATGATATCCCAGGTCTCATAAAAAGATACGGTCAGGCAGTTGTCCTCACCCTTGACTTAAAAGACATGAAGGGTTTCAACACAAGCTTCGGTCAGGAGGCAGGAGACCTTCTGCTCTGCAGTATCTCGAACATCCTGAAGCAGCATTTCGGTAAGGAATACTGCTCAAGATTCGGTGAAGACCGTTTCTATGTATTCACCCGTGCGGTGGGCATAGATATAGAGCTGAACGGAATCATTAAACAGATACAGAATATCAACCATGGGCACTCCCTGCCGGTACGTATAGGTATCTACGGTATTGATGATGAAGAAATCTCCGTGGATGTTGCCTGCAACAGGGCCCGTATGGCCTGCGATACCTTAAGGAACAATTACAATTCCGGTTTCGTGTGGTTTGACGAAAAGCTGGCGGACGAAAATACCAAAAAGGACTATCTGGTCAGAAACCTGAATGCCGCCATCGAAAACGGCTGGATCCGGATATGTCTGCAGCCTGTAATGCGTGCCCTCACAGGTGAACTATGCGGTTTTGAAGCCCTTTCCCGTTGGGATGACCCGACTTACGGATTACTGTACCCCAATGACTTTATACAGCTTTTGGAATTGAACAGAATCTCCTATAATCTTGATTTTTATGTAGTTAAGGAGGTTGCGAAGCTCCTCCGGGAAAGACAGGAAAACGGACTCCCTGTGGTTCCTATTTCTGTTAACCTTTCCCGAACCGACTTTGTTTTCAACGACCCTGTAACAGATATATCCGCGCTTACGGAAGCCCTGGGGATACGTAAAAGTCTCATAAACATTGAAATAACCGAAACCTCCCTGGTTTCCGACAACGGCATCATTTCGAGGAATATCGACAGATTCCACGACGAAGGCTTCCAGGTCTGGATGGATGATTTCGGAAGCGGTTATTCCTCCCTTAACGTCCTTAAGGATTATCTCTTTGACGAAATAAAGATAGATATGGGCTTCTTCACCAATTTCAACGACAAGGCCAGGACCATAGTGTCCATGATTGTGGAGATGTCGAAGAAGCTTGGCATGCATACATTGGCAGAGGGAGTTGAGACAGAAGAGCAGCTCAGCTTCCTTAAAAGCATCGGCTGCGAAAAAATTCAGGGCAATCTCTTCGGAAGCGCAGTGCCCTATGATATCCTCATGAAGGAACTGAAAAAGAAAGGATACAGGTGGGAATCAAGAAGTGTTTCCGTCATGTACGACAAGGCAGGTCTCACCAATGTCATCGTTGACAATCCGGTGGCGCTGCTTCTCCATGACGGAAAATACTTTAAAGGACTATACAGCAATGAAGAGTTTAATGAGACTCTTTTGACCGCCGGTTATAAGGATATTCAGTCTCTGGAAGCTGACATGAACCATCCGGAAAGTCCCAAGGGCAGAAAATGCAGAGATCTTGCATTCAAGGCAAGAAACAACAATGAGGAAGAATATATGACCTTCCTTGCCAATGGCAACTACTACAAGCTTTCCTTCAGGATACTTTCTTCCTCCGACGACCTTTCCGTGATATTTGCCACCATGGACAGCCTGGTATATGAGCAGGAGCGGCAGTTCACCTCCGAACTGGATGCCCTTGCCAGAAAGCTAATGTTTAACTATGACAGCATTCATTACGTAGACCTCGACGAACACAAGGGAACCATCATCTCTACCAATATACCTTCCGAAACCGTGGGAAGTACCATCGAGAATCCGGAGACCTACTACTCGGATAATGTATCTGGATACATCCACCCGAGTGAGCAGGAACGATGGAAAAGCTTCGTCTCTCCGGGAAATATAAAAAATAAGCTGAGAGAGTATAAGAACGGCAACTTCTCGGCACTGTTCCGTATGCGCCAGGTAAACGGAAGCTATGAATGGACCGAGTTCACCGTTACCTCCTTCAGAGGTGACAATGCCCACAAGCTTCTCGTCAGCTCAAAGCCTGCCATCATTAATGACCCGGAAATCATGTGGATCATCGAAGGACTTCTAAAGAATGGTGCCACTGCTTCCGACCGTCACATCGAAGCAGAGAATGCCTGGGAAATTCTCATCAATAAGAGCTCCTACAGAATTTTCTGGAAGGATACGGAGCTTCGATATGTCGGAGCAAGCAAAGCCTTTTACGATTATTACGATCTGACTCCCGAAAAGCTTATAGGCAGAACAGACGCGGAGCTTGATTTCCGAATCGACAGTGCCTCCGGCAGAAACATTGACAAAAAGGTTATAAACAAGGGTGAAGCTGTCATAAAGGCCCTGGGCAAAAATGTTGTGGACGGAGTGGTTCATCATGTGGCAGTAAACAAGTATCCGATGTATAATAAAGGTAAAATATGTGGTCTTATTGGATTTTTTGTGGACACGGAAGAGCCTGATAATGGCAATGAAGCCCGCCGGCTGGATCTCGAGGATCCGGTTACCGGACTTATGAACGTGAAGGGGCTTATGATTGCCATGTTGGATCTCGATGATAACTATAAAAGGACTCGGGAGAACTATGCTCATATCTCTTTTTCCGTAAGGGAATATTCCGGCATCGTGGAAGATTACGGTGATGCTGCTGCACAGACACTTCTGAAAAAAACAGCAGACATTCTGAAATCTGTTTTCAATACCGGTTTTATTCTTTCAAGAACCAATGGAGGTCAGTTTTCTATATGCAGAAAAACCACAAGCTTTAACGGCATGATGGATCTTGTACAGAAAGCAGAGGCCGAAATACACCGGATCGATATATTAAACGGCTTTAAATGTACCATTCATGCTGATTTTGGCATGGCCAGGGCTTCTGAATGCAGCTCTGTTCAGGATCTGGTAAACCTTTCCTATACCAGAATGAGAAAGAACAGAGGGCAGGACTATGAGACCTGAGCCTTGTCCGATACGTAACTATGGAGCGTGGTTTCTTTGGAACTCACGCTCTTTTTTATTCCCGGAGGGGATGGGAGTGAGGAGAAGTACTCATCCCGTTCCGGTTAAAGGAGGTTTTATGAAGAAACGTTTACTGATCGCTATGCTGATGGCTGCCTCAGTTTCCCTGGTTGGATGTAACGGAAATAATCCAAATCCTCAACCATCGGGAGAAACAGAATCCTCAGCTGCAGACACCGAAGCCGAAACAACCTCTGAGTCGGAAGACTCGGTCGAAACTTCTGAGTCCAAAGAAGAAAAGACAGAAACTGCGGAAAAGAAATCCGAGCCGATAAAGCTTCCCGATTTCGATTTCACAAAAGAAAATTTTCCAAGGCTTGATGGTTCCACCTCAACGGTACCTCTTGGTAAAACACTGACCTCAGCGCTTCTTGGCATAAGTGAAAAAGAAGCCGAAGATTTCTGCGCATTCAACCGTACCACCCAGTCCTTCCGGAATCTTCTTGCGGGAGAGGCTGACATGCTCATCGTAGGTGAACCCAATGCCAAGGTCTTTCAGGAGATGGCAGATGCAGGCTTCAAATACCGTATAGAGGATTTTGCAACCGATGCACTTATCTTTGTGGTAAATAAGGATAACCCGGTTGATAACCTGACCACCGATCAGATCAGAGACATCTATTCCGGAAAGATCACCAACTGGAAGGAAGTCGGAGGTAATGATGCCGAGATCAAGGCCTTTCAGCGTAATGAAGGCGCCGGCTCACAGGCACTTATCCTGAAGCACATCATGAAGGATACTCCTATGGTTACTCCGCCTTCAAGTCTTGTAGCTTCGGAAATGGGCGAGTTGATGACAGCGGTTAAATCCTACGACAATTCCGCCAATGCCATCGGCTATTCCGTATACTACTACGCCAATGATATGGAAAAGGCAAAGGGTTTAAAGATCATTTCCGTTGACGGAGTAAAGCCTGAGCCTGCAACCATCCGTGAAAAGAAGTATCCTCATCGTAATGCATACTATGCCGTTATTCCCGAGGAGACAGACCCCGCGGACAACAGAGCGAAAGCCGCAAGAGTTATCTACGACTGGATCATGTCTGTAGACGGTCAGCGCCTTGTCGCTTCAAAGGGTTACGTTTCCGTCATGGATGTATCCATGTACGATGACAAGGGTGTCGAAGCAAAGCCTGCACCTGAGGCAAACTACACCCGCCTTAATGACGCACCCGAAGGCACACTTACCTCAGTGGAGCCCGGCGGTGATTACGGCTTACTGCTTCCTTATTGCGGCAGTCCTCTCGTTGTGGATGTCCAGTACGGCGAGGATGAGAGTTACTCTTATATCGGCGGATACATGTGCGGCTTCTTTGATACAAAGGGACGCCTCATTACAGATCCTGTTTACAACAGCATCGAGGTTCTTTCCTACTATGATCCCGCAGACTACAATGAGTTTTATCTGCCGTATTATGAAGTATGTAAGTACGACCCTGTTGAAGGTGCAAAGAACAACAGCTCAGATGAGATAGATGTTCCGGATGAAAACATTCACCGCCAGCTCATCTCTCCGGACGGAAGCTTTGTTTCACCTGAATACGGCTACATCAGCGGCATGAAGGATCATGTATTATGTAAAGCCAACTCTGAGACCAATGATTTCGTGATCTACGATAACAATGGAAATATCGTTCTCGATTACAAAACCCTGGATGAAGCCAATGACGGAAAACTTACGGAGCTTCTCAATGATACCGATTCTCTGTATGACGTTTCCTATGGCGACGGCTACTATGTATTCTACCTGAATGACAGTTACTACTACATTGATGAAAACAACCACAAGATAGCTATGGGTCCTTTCCAGTATGCACAGCCTTTCACCGATGGAACAGCATTTGCACGAAAGGATGACTCTGCTGTTATCATAAACAAGTACGGTGACAACATTCTGGGCAACAATTATGTTTACGCAGACAAGCTTAAGAACGGCAATATGCTTGGTGTTGCAGAAGACCATGTGGATGT
>JAILDF010000118.1 GCA_024689585.1 Oribacterium sp. | reverse complement strand
AACATCTGAAATCGCTGCCTTTCCGCCCTTCTGTACACATCCGCAGGATTTATCCTCAAGTGTGGTTATTCCACCCTCCTTGTTACCCGGAGACGGATTATCGTAAACCACCTCATTATGGCTTATAAAGTAATCCTTGAAACCGTTCAGCATGTTGGATGCTTTTTCAAATACTTCATTGTTAATGCATCTGTCCATGAGCATGCTCTCTGCACCGAACATCTCAGGCACCTCTGTAAGAATTGTAGTTCCTCCCTGGGCAACTATCATATCGGAAACTCTTCCGACAGTCGGGTTGGCAGTTATACCTGAAAGACCGTCAGAACCGCCGCACTTCATACCAAGCACAAGCTTATCTATGCCCACAGTCTCTCTTCTAAACTTACCTGCATACTCCGCAAGCTCATGTAAAAGCTCTGATCCTGCCTCAAATTCGTCCTCAACCTCCTGACAGGTAAGGAACTTTACTCTCTCGGGGTCATACTCACCAAGCTCCTTAAGGAACTGCTCATGAGTAAGATTTTCACATCCGAGTGAAAGTACAAGTACAGCTCCCGCATTCGGGTGACGTACAAGATCTGCCAGCACCTTACGTGTCTGGGCATGATCTCCGCCGGTCTGAGAACATCCGAAAGGATGTGTATAGGTATAAAGCCCCTCTATGGAGCCTTTAACTATATCCCGGTTCATCTCCACAAGGTGCTTGGCTACATCATTAACGCACCCTACAGTGGGAATAATCCAGATTTCATTACGTGTTCCGACTTTTCCGTCAGGGCGTACGAAACCTTCAAAGGTCTCAACAGGCATCTCTTTTTTCTCAGGAACTGCAGGGTTATAAGTATAGACCACCTCACCGCTTAAGTTGGTCATCATATCATGAGTATGTACCCACTGTCCTGTCTCAATATCTTTAGTTGCGTGACCGATGGAAACACCGTACTTAATGACCTGCTCATCCTTTTTGATAGGCTTAACAGCCACCTTATGTCCCTGAGGGATATCTTCAGCTGCAGTTATGTCAATGTCATCAACCTGTATCTCCATGCCCTTACTGATGGGAGCTATGGCAACCACAACATTGTCTTCTGCGTTTATATGAACTACCTTTGCTTTTGACATTTCATATCTCCTGTTCTAAAAAACGTCAGTCTTTTCGCAAATGTCATTTCACAAAAGACTGACGTCATATCAATTACTTATTAAATCCGGACGCATCTTCTCTGAATGATTCTGATAAGACCGCATCCTATAATTTCTTTTTACAGTACTGATGCGTATGCAGCCTTGGCACCCTCTTCTCTTATGAGAGTAAGATTCTTAACTGTTGTCTCTTCGAAGTCCTTAACTGCTGTAAGATCCTGTCCCCAGAAGTCAACATTGGACATAACTGCGTGAACAAGTGTCTTTACGTCATCTGCCTTATGTGCCTCGTAGAAGTCGAGAACTTCCTTGTCGTCCTGGATCTTGTATTCATTTCCGGCAGGGCGCTTGCATACGAGTCCATCCTCTTCACGACGCTGTACTTCATTGCTGTAGAAAGCGATGTAAGCAGCAAAGCTCATTGCAAGAACCTCGGGAAGCTTTCCGAACTTCTCAACATACTCAAGGAATGACGGCATATTTCTTGCTTTCCACTTTGAGGTTGAGTTAAGGGAAATGCTCATGAGCTGGTGATCTACAAACGGATTGTTGAATCTGTCTTCAACAGCTGCCGCAAATTTCTCGCAATCCTCCTTATCAAGAGGAAGGATAGGAATGATCTCCTCCTGAAGCATCTTGTTCATATAGTTCTTAACCACATCATCATGCATACAGTCACGAACGATGTCAAAGCCTGCAAGATAAGCACCAAGTACGAAACCTGTGTGTGCACCGTTAAGGATGCGAACCTTTCTCTTCTTGTATGGAGCAACCTCAGGAACAACGTGAACATTTACACCGGCCTTCTTAAACGGAAGCTTGTCCTCAAGCTCCTTAGGTCCTTCGATGTACCAGACACCGAATACCTCACCTACATCTGTAAGAGGATCTGTATAGCCATTCTCCTTCTCGATCTCCTCAACTTCCTTAGGATCACGGATACGGCCCGGAACGATTCTGTCAACAAGTGTTGAGCAGAAAAGTACCTCGTCATTTACCCACTTCTTGAAATCTTCTCCGAGATTCCACTCATCGATGTGACGGTTAACGATCTTCTTGAGCTCCTGACCGTTATTATCTATAAGCTCGCAGGAAAGAACCACAAGTCCGCCCTTTCCGGCCTTGAATCTCTCAAAGAGGATTTTTGTCATCTTTCCCGGGAAGGATACAGGAGGCTCCTGATCGAACTTTGTATCTGCATCGTAAACGATTCCTGCCTCTGTTGTATTTGATACGATATATTCAAGATCATCTGACTTGGCAAGCTCGAGAAGTGCCTCATAGCCTTCCTTTGTATAAGGGTTGACAGCATCCTTACAAACAGAGATAACTCTCTTGTTGTTTACCTTCTGACCATTCTCAGATCCGCGAAGATAAAGGGTGTAAAGACCCTCCTGCTCATTGATAAGTTCAGTAAGACCTGCGGCGATAGGCTGTACAAGAGTCACCTTGCCGTTCCAGCCGGCCTTTTCATTTGACATATCAAAGAAATAATCAACAAATGCTCTGAGGAAGTTTCCTTCTCCGAACTGCATAACCTTAACCGGTGCATCCTTAAGGATGTAACCCTGATAGCCGGATTTCTCAAGTACCTGATAGTTTAATTTTTCCATTTGAACTTATCCCCTTTCAGATAAATCATTTATTATTTGATGTAAATGCCTACATGTTCCTGAAATAAAGCTCTTGTCATTTCTGTAAGCGCTTACATTTAATATATTCTGTTTATCTTGGGATGTCAATTAGTAATTTTGAAATATTATAATAAGGTTCTTTTGTAACATATGTACTGATACCGGACTCATACGGTATCCAAGCCCGAAAAAAATCCTTCCGGGTTCCGGGTGACTGCATTATCACGAAAAAAGACCGTCCGAAACATAATGTTCCAAACGGTCTTACGATCAAAATATCAATCTATTTTCTGTCGCTCTTCTTAAAGTGACTTGGGTCTACTTCCGGAACCATTTCTTCAATGATGGTTCCCAGCATATTATCGAACTTTTCAATGTCTTCCTTGGAAAATCTGCTTTCACATCTTTCAACCAGCTTCTTAAGAAACTCATAGCTGTTCTTATTGTATTCATTAAGCTTTGATGTTGTTCTCAAAAAGTATTCTCTGTGATCAGATTGGGACTGAACCTTTTCTATGTAACCCTTTTGCACCAGGGCATTTACCTTATAGGCGGCATTGGGTGCAGAAATCCCCATCATTTTAGCAAATTCTGCCACAGTTGGCTCACCAAGAGCCTTTATGCATTCCAGACTGAAGGCCTCTACTGACGTAAGGTTATCATCCAAAGTGTTTCCTTTTGAGAATACCTGAATATAAAAATGCACTCTGAATCGATTATATAGTTCTTCTACTGTCTTGCTAAGCATATCAAATCACCTTAATATAACAAATATTTATACAAAATTAGAGCTGTTCAAAAGAATCCGTCAGGTTTCTTTTCATAACAATCT
The DNA here is from genome assembly GCA_024689585.1 of Oribacterium sp. Taxonomy (GTDB): domain Bacteria; phylum Bacillota; class Clostridia; order Lachnospirales; family Lachnospiraceae; genus Oribacterium. The sequence goes on along the minus strand of JAILDF010000118.1, from coordinate 13,912 downwards.
CACTTAATTGCAAATGTAAGCTCAGCCACTACAGCTACCTTGCCGCCAACAGTTGCCTTTGCGGTACCTATTCCCACAGGTCCGTGCATCCTGGTAAGTTCACAATGAAGTTCCAGTACGTCACCGGGTCTTACCTGACGCTTGAAACGTGCATTTTTGATACCTCCGAAAAGTGCTATCTTTCCCCGGTTTTCAGGAATACTTAAAAGGGCTACTGCTCCGGTCTGGGCCAATGCCTCGATTATGAGCACTCCCGGCATAACCGGATACTCCGGAAAATGTCCCTGGAAAAAGGGTTCATTTACGGTGACACATTTGGTCGCATCAGCAAATTTTCCCGGTTCATAATCATTAACATGATCTATAAGTAAGAAGGGATATCTGTGAGGTATTATATCCTTTATTTCTTCGATGCCTAATTCCTGAGGCTTTCTTTCCTCAGCTTTTAATTCTTCTGCCATATTTCCTCCTGACACTCTCAGTCTGCCTTAAGCTTTTGCAAAAATGATGCAGGCATTGTGTCCGCCAAATCCGAGTGAGTTGCTTAATGCATACTTAAGATCTGCATTTCTTCCTTCGTTAGGAACGATATCCAGGTCGCACTCAGGATCCGGTGTCTTGTAGTTAACTGTTGCAGGAATAAATCCTTCTTCAAGAGCCTTTACACAGAATACAGCTTCAACTCCGCCTGCTCCTCCGAGAAGATGACCTGTCATGGATTTTGTTGAAGATACAGGGATCTTGTAAGCATTCTCTCCGAATACAGCCTTGATAGCCTTTGTTTCGCAGGAATCGTTAAGATGAGTTGAGGTACCGTGAGCATTGATGTAAGAGATCTCTGAAGCATCAATTCCGGCATCCTTTATGGCAAGACGCATACACTCTGCGCCGCCTTCTCCTTCCGGATTCGGGCTTGTGATATGGAATGCATCACAGTTGGCACCATATCCAACGATCTCGGCGAGTATCTTTGCCCCTCTGTTTAATGCATGCTCTCTTTCCTCCATTACAAGGACTCCCGAGCCTTCTCCCATTACGAAACCGCCTCTTTCAGCATCAAAGGGAATACTTGCACGATTTGGATCTGTTGCCTGGCTGAGGGCTCTCATGCTACTGAATCCGCCTATTCCAAGCTGGGAAATACTTGCCTCTGTTCCACCGGCAACCATAACATCCTCATATCCGTCTCTTACTCTGTGGAAGGCATCTCCGATGGCATTTGAGCCACCGGCACAGGCGGTTACAGGACAGGTGCACATTCCCTTGAAACCGTGGCGTATGGCCACATTGGCTGCTGCCATGTTGGAAATGGACATAGGGATAAAGAAAGGTGAAACTCTCTCATAGCCATGGTTTAAACCTTTGCTATGCTCTACTTCGATGGTATCAAGTGCACCGATACCTGAAGAGATGATTACACCGATTCTGGATACATCATACTCATTGGTATCCTTTATGCCGCTCTGTAAAATTGCTTCTTCTGCAGCGATAAGTGCGAACTGAGTGAAACGTGATAAATGTTTCTGTTCACGGCGATCTATAACCTGTGAAGGGTCAAAATCCTTTACTTCTCCTGCAAGCTTTACTACGAAATCTGTTGTATCGAAATGTGTTATAGGTGCGATTCCGCATACTCCATGACGGATATTATCCCATGACTCTGCCACAGTATTTCCTGTGGGGTTTACGGTTCCTACTCCTGTGATCACTACTCTTCGCTTATTTTCCATGACATACTCCATTCTGTTATTTATTATTCTACTTGGCCGTACCCGCTGGCGCTCCGCCGGTCAGAAACGGTCTTGGGTAGACCGTTTCTGATCCCTTCGGGACCAGGTCTGCACCGGTTCTGATAACCGGTGCAGATTTTGCTACGCAAAACAGTTTTTCTTTCAGAAAAACTGCCATGACGGTCAGAGTTTTCTTGATAGAAAACTCTTCCACTGCCATATCGCTCCGGAGTTTTGCCAATGCAAAACTCCCTCTACTTGGCCGTACCCGCTGGCGCTCCGCCGGTCAGAAACGGTCTTGGGTAGACCGTTTCTGATCCCTTCGGGACCAGAGCTATGCTCTGGCCATATCGCTCCGGAGTTTTGCCGATGCAAAACTCCTACGCTCCCATGCCCCCGTCTACACCAAGCACCTGGGCGGTGATGTAGCGGGCATCGTCTGATGCAAGGAAAGCTACGGCTTTTGCGATATCCTCAGGCTCACCGAATTTTCCGGCGGGTATACGTGTAAGCATTGATTCCTTTACCTTATCCGGTAATGCTTTTGTCATATCCGTATCGATGAAGCCGGGGGCGATAACATTGGCCGTAATACCGCGGCTTGCATACTCAAGGGCAGTTGTCTTTGTAAGACCGATGATTCCTGCCTTTGATGCCGAGTAGTTGGCCTGACCGGCATTTCCATGTAATCCTACGATTGATGAGATATTTACGATGCGTCCGGATCTCTGCTTCAGCATGATCTTTCCGGCATACTTTGTCATAAGGAAGGCTCCACGAAGATTCTTTGAGATAACCTCATCAAAATCCTCGGCACTCATCCGAAGCATCAGATTGTCTCTTGTGATACCTGCGTTGTTTACCAGGATGTCAATGCTTCCGAACTGCTCCTGTGCTGCAGTAACGATCTCGTTAACCGCTGCCTCATCGGAAACATCTCCCTTCATGGCTACGGCTTTTACTCCTGCCTCCTCGCACATCTTTACTGTCTCGAGGGCAGCTGCCTCATTACCTGCGAAATTTACAACAACGTTACAGCCTCTTCCGGCAAGCTCCAAAGCGATGGCTCTTCCGATACCTCTTGAAGCACCTGTAACTATAGCTGTCTTATCCTTTAAATTATTCATCATACACTCTCTTTATCTGCAATAAGCTTTTCCACTTCCTCAGAGGTTTCCACTGAGCAAATGTTGAAATCCTTGATTTCCATATCCTTGGCAACCTTCTTTACAAAACCGCCAAGTGTATGTCCCGGACCTATCTCAACAAAATCCCTAACACCCTTTTCAAACAGACTTCTGATTATCGCTTCCATACGTACAGGCTTCTGAACCTGCATTACAAGAAGCTCAGGGATTTCCTTACGAAATGCCGCAGCGGTTGTTGCAGTTGTTGAGTTTATGGCTTCGGTAACTGCCTCTGATTCACCGCCAAGGTAATTGAACATAACAGTGCATTTAGGACGGTTCATACGGATATTTTTGAAATACTCCTGAAGCGCATCTCCGGCACTTGACATAAAGCTTGTGTGGAAAGGTCCTGATACCTTGAGAGGAATGCAGCGAACCTTGTCATAACCCTTTGCAAGCTCGGTAACCTTATCAACAGCCTCTGTCTCTCCGCCTATAACGATCTGTCCCGGACAGTTGTAGTTACAGATGGAAACAACCTTTCCGGTTTCTGTTCTGACCTTCTCACAGCATTCCTCAAGGTCAGCTTCCGCCATTCCAAGCACGGCTGTCATTCCGCAATCCACACCTTCGCTTGCTTCTGCCATCTTCTTTCCGCGATATGCCACCATATCAACCGCTGTATCGGCATCCATGACTTCGGCAGCCTCCAGTGCGGAGTACTCACCGAGGGAAAGCCCGGCAGCATAGTCAGGACGGATGCCATGAACCTTAAGTATTTCTGTTACACCGCAGGCAAATGCTACCATAGCCGGCTGTGTGTATCTGGTTTCATTGATCACTCCATCAGGATCTTCAAAACAAAGACGACAAAGATCATAGTTCTTATCATCCGGATTATGATTCTGTAATTTCTCTGAAACTCCATCAAATATTCTGCGGAACTCAGGATAGTCCCGGTAAAGGTCTGCACCCATACCGGCATGCTGGCTTCCCTGTCCTGCATATAAAAATGCTGTCTTCATTTATTTCTCTCCTCCGGGTCAGCGGGACAGTTTCCCTGCCCCTTTGACTCTCCTTTTAGTCTTAAAACAGATGCCTCAGAGCCTGATGGCTCTATGAAATATTTACATCTGTGTCAAATCCTTAAGTATCTCTGCCAAAGGACGGATCTCCTTAAGCTGTCCGCAGGCCTGTCCTGACATAAGAGAACCGGTCTTTACATCTCCCTCAAATACAGCACGGCGTAATGATCCGAGAGTGTACTTCTCAAGCTCCATCTTGTCTGCTCCGGCCTTTTCCTGCTTTAAGTACTCAACTGTCATCTGATTCTTAAGTACTCTTACAGGTGTTCCGCCTATACGGCCTGTAACGATGGCATCTGTACCCTTTGCCTTAAGAAGAGCTGCCTTATAGTTATCATGTATAGGACACTCAGGTGATGCCAGAAGAACAGTACCGACCTGAACACCGCAGGCTCCGAGAGCCATGGCAGCTCTGAACTGACGGTTATCTGCAATTCCGCCTGCTGCGATTACAGGAATTTTTACAGCATCAACTGTCTGAGGAACAAGTGTCATGGTTGTCATCTCACCAACATGACCGCCACTCTCAGTACCTTCTGCGATAACAGCATCAGCTCCGAGTCTCTCAACGTGCTGTGCAAGTACAGGCGCACCTATTACAGGGATTACCTTTATTCCTGCTGCCTTGAAATCCTCCATATACTTTCCGGGATTTCCCGCACCTGTTGTAACCAAAGGAATCTTTTCCTCGATACAAACCTTTACAAAATCATCTGTTGAAGGATTCATAAGCATAAGGTTAACACCGATAACCGGCTTATATCCGTCTGCTGTCTCCGGTGCAAGCTCACGGGCTGTGCGGATCTCATTTCTAAGCTCGTCTGCTGTTCTGATTCCGCCTGTTCCGATAAGTCCTACGGCGCCGGCATTGGCACAGGCTGCCGCAAAACGTCCTGTTGCGATATTTGCCATACCACCTTGAATAACCGGGTAACGGGTTCCTAAAATTTCATTTAATAACTTCATGATATACCTTCTCTGTTTTTGTTGATTGTTTTGTTTAATGCTTTATCTGTAATTTATTACACATCCGCCCCAGGTGAGTCCGCCGCCAAAGCCGGCCAGGATCATCCTGTCTCCTTCATGCAGCAGTCCCTTGTTCTTCATATCGTAAAGAGCGATAGGAATTGAGGCTGCACTGATATTTCCGAGAGTTTCCATATTCATAAAGAACTTCTCATCAGGAGCATGCATGGCTCTGATAACGTGTCGTATGATTCTTGCGTTCGCCTGATGGCAAACTACATGGTCCACGTCTTCAAGACTCAGCCCTGTCTTATCCAGAAGTCCGTTAATGATCTTTGGTATGATATCGCAGGCAAATACAAATACGTCCTTACCATCCATAAGCATGTGATCGATCTTTGGCTTTTCCTGACCATCCTCAGAAGTACTCTTTCTAAGCTTCTGCTCGTAGGCCCCTGTATAAATTGAGGGTGCCTCTATGGCTCCGGAACCTCTTGAACCGAGAAGGCTCACATAGAGATTCTCATCTTCCCCGCTGTCCAATGCTATAACCGCAGCACCGGCACCGTCTCCGAAAAGAATGGCTGTTGTTCTGTCTTCCATAGATACAAGCCTTGAAAGCTGTTCGGTTCCTATTACCAGGGCACACTTTTGTGATGCCTTCCGTGACTCTCTCTCTGCTTTTTTATCAGGATAGATATCACATACATCGAGTCCGGCTGATAAAAGACCTCTTGCAACTTCCAGTGCATATATAAATCCGCTGCAGGCAGCATTGAGATCAAGTGCCGGTACCTCCGGAAGCTCCAGCTCTCTCTGTATAAGAGCTGCCATGCTGGGAGTCGCAAGATCCGGTGACATGGATGCAACTATTACGGCCCCTATGGACTCTTTCCGTATTCCTGCATCTTCAATGGCTTTTCTTCCTGCTTCTATGGCAAGTGTCAATGCACTTTCATTTTCCGTGCAGAATTTTCTTTCATGGATTCCTGTTCTGGGATATATCCAGGCATCCGATGTATCCATGATCTCTCCCAGAGCATCGTTTGTGACTGTATTGCTTGGGAGTGCTCCTCCCAGGCCGATGATTTTTATTCCCTTCAAAACTATACTCCTGATATTAAACTGTGTACGCTACACTTCTTTATATGTTCCTGTACTTTTCCTGTCTCTGCTTTCTTACTTCTTCAGGTGACAGTTTGAGCAGGTCTGTAAATGTCTTCTCAAGAACGATGTCAAGACTCGCATAAAGTCTCTCCGGATCCTCCTGTGCACCTCCGAGAGGTTCAGGGATAACATGATCCGCAACACCTGTCTTTCTTAAGTCACGGGCTGTAAGCTTCATTACTTCGCAGGCTTCTTCGTGACGTCCGGCATCCTTCCATAAAATTGATGCGAATCCCTCGGGGCTGAGAACTGAGTAAACTGCATTCTCCAGCATAAGGATCTTGTTGGCAACACCGATGGCGAGAGCTCCGCCGGAATTTCCCTCACCTGTAACTATGGAAATAACCGGTACATGGAAGCTGCTCATGGCTGCAAGGTTTCTGGCAATGGCTTCACCCTGACCATGCTCCTCAGCCTCAAGACCCGGATAAGCACCCGGAGTATCGATAAAGGTTATGATGGGACGGCCAAACTTCTCTGCCTGCTGCATTAAACGAAGAGCTTTTCTGTAACCTTCCGGTCTTGGCATTCCGAAATTATAGGCAAGATTTTCTTCCATGGTCCTGCCCTTCTGATGTCCAAGTACTGTTACAGGACAGCCTTTGTAACGGGCGATGCCACCATAGATGGAAAGATCCTCATCATATAAATGATCTCCCTTCTGCTCAAAGAAATCGGTAAATAGATTTTCGATAAAATCCTTTATGTGAGGACGCCTGGGATGTCTTGCAAGATACACTCTGTCAGCGGCACTTAAATCTGTGCACTTTGAAAGAAGATCATTTCTTGTTTTATCAAGCTCGCGTATCTCTTCAGCATTCTGTTCCAATAATTCATCATTTTCAGAGAGAGCATTGATCTTTTCCTCAATCTGTTCTGTTTCCTGTATTATCTCTTTTATCATCCTTATTTCTCCGAAGCTATATCTGTTCTTGACTGAAATTTTCCGGAATCCATATGTAGTTTCAGTACATCCGTGAGTACATCTCTCATTTCATATCTTTCTACTATTCTGTCCACAAAGCCGTGATTCTCAAGATATTCGGCACGCTGGAACCCCTTAGGCAGCTTACGGTTGATGGTCTGCTCTATAACTCTCGGACCTGCAAATCCTATAAGCGCACCGGGTTCAGCCAGGGTAATGTCTCCAAGTGTGGCAAAGCTTGCTGTTACACCGCCTGTGGTAGGATGTGTCAGGAAACTGATAAACAGTCCGCCATGCTCACTGAATGTCTGAACTGCTGAGGTTGTCTTGGCCATCTGCATCAGGCTGTAGATTCCTTCCTGCATACGGGCGCCGCCGCTTGCGCTGAAAATAACCAAGGGTAATTTTTCCCTGTCTGCATACTCTATGGCACGGGTAACCTTTTCTCCCACTGCACGGGACATTGAACCCATAAAGAATCTGCTGTCCAGAACCACTGTTACAAGGCGGATACCCTGAATGGTTCCGACTGCTGAAATAACGGATTCGTTTAAACCTGTTTTTTCTTCCTGCTTTTCAATCTTCTCTTTGTAGCCCGGAAAATCCAGCGGGTCTTCTGCCTTGATATCTGTATCTATTTCTTCAAAAGAACCTTTATCCAGAATGAGGCTTAATCTGTAATAAGCTCCGATGGGTGCATATTTTCCACATTCAGGACAGACGAAGAAGCTGTCTTCCCACTTTTTTCTGAGAGCACGTCTTCCACAGGATCTGCAAGTAATAAAACTTGAAGGTATCATTACCGCAGGAATACGGAACCCGTTTTTGTCTCTTACTTCTTCTGCACCTTTTTCGGGAGCAGCAGTTTTCTTATCGGAACTCTTGGATTTAGCATCCTGAGAATCTTTTCCGAAATTGAACCTGAGTCCGCTGTGTCCGACGGTGTCCGCCAGAGCCTTTTTACGTAAGGCTCTGTCCTTGTACATTTCGTATATCTTTGTAATTGGAGATTCCATTTATTCCTCCATACTTCATTGAAAAAGCCAAAGACGAGCTTTGGCTTTAATTAGTAAACATCCATGCCTTCATAAGTCCCGGCAGGAGCAGGACCCCTGCCTGACCTGATGAAGGCAGATCATTTCTTCGGATTTAATTGATTATTTGTTGCAGTAATCTACAAGCTCCTGGACTGTCTGAAGCTTTCCGATCTCACCGTCCGGGATTGAGTGTCCAAGCTCATCCTCAAGAGCCATGTGAAGTTCAACGAGTGAAAGTGAATCTACCTCAAGATCCTCAATGAATCTTGCCTCAGGTGTAACCTTGTCCTCGTCACAAGCAAGTGTGTCAACAATAATGCTCTTAACTTTCTCGAAATCCATGTTTTCTCCTTTTGGTCGATAAAACGACATCTCAATTCTTTATTTGTTGATATTTACAAGCAGATAGAAAAAAATTTTTTATTAAAATCTTTTAACTATCCTCTCGTTGTTGTTGATAATACCTAAAGGTTAAACTTTAGTCAATGAAAGAAATTTTCGAATTAAAGTAGTTTCTGAAACTATGACTGATGGAGATAAAAGCGCATGACGCTATTACGTCGTTTGTTTCAGCTTATCTATTTAAAAAATTTGTGTGTACTTAAATTTTTTAAATAGCACCGATACCCCCTGTTTATTCTTGCATTTCTTATAAAAATATGATTTGGTCCACTGCCTAACCTGTTACGATTTATGTTCTGTCATATTCCTGCCTTCCTTAAACCTGTGTAAACATCACCTTATATGTGGTATAATCCTACTTATTTGTAATATGTCTTTTCAGAAATCGGTTTAATCCCGATATGTAACAAAGATTAATGAAAACAAATTTAAGCACAGGAGAAATACCATCATGGATCCAAGAGATAAAGAAATGCTCCCTTTTAATGAAGAAAATCCCGACAACAACGATGATACCTATAAGGATTTTCAGGACTCACTAAATGAGTTTCAGAAAGAACCCTCCAATGCCGAGATCATGGCAAAGCTTGAACAGAACCACAAGCTGATGGTCACTACTCTTGTGATAACGCTTCTGGCAGTGGCAGTTTTCGTTATTTTAGGATTCTATCTTTACAATATCGTCATCGATTATAAAGCTGAGGTTGATGCAGCCATAGAAACCATGAAAAAAGTGGATAGCATGGTTGAACAGCTGGAAGCCGATTACTCCAACTATAGTCAGAAGATAGATGACTTCTTCGATTCAGTAGAGACTCTTAAGTCATACCTTGACAGCATCAATTCCGCCCTGAGCTCTATCCCATCCTTAAGGCTTCCTTTCTGAGATACGAACTAACCCCACCGGAGAGAATCGTCCCCGGTGGATATAACTTGAACAACCACCCGCATAACGGGTGGTTTTGTGTTCCACACGCTTTAAGTTTTGCTGCCGGCAAAACTTGAAGCAGTGCGTGTCACGTGGTCTCGACCTACAATCGAAAAAGCCGGAAACCCGCTGATTACGGGGTTCCCGGCTTTTTTGGTATCAATCTTTGGATTTCAGATTATTTATCACAATTGAACTCGTTCATCGGTCCTCTCATCATGGAGAACTTGTCCATAGGATAGTTCTTAAGGTTGTCCAGAATCTTACGGTCATCAGCCTGGTTAAGGAGATCCTGACGTGCCTTTCTTATCTCAAGCTCTGTCTTGTGCTTTGAAGGTCCGCCTACGCAGCCGCCTTCACAAACCATTCCCTCGATAAAGTCTTCCGGAAGCTTTCCGAGCTTAAGGAGCTGAAGAGCGGTTGTACACTCTTTTCCGCCTGCTGCTGCACGAAGCTGGATTCCTGTTGCATCCTGATTACGCTCTCTCATGCACTCAAGAACAGCATTGGCAACTCCGCCCGAGCTTGCGAAGCTCTTACCCCAGATTGAAGACTCCTGGTATGGATCAACTACAGGCACCATCTCAACATTCTTTGATCTCATCATTGCCTGCATCTCACCGAAGGTAAGTACATAATCAGCATTATCCTTTATGCCCATCTCATGAGCCTCGGACTTCTTTGCGATGCATGGTCCGATAAATACGGTCTTGCATCCCGGATGTGTCACCTTGAGATATCTTGAGATAGCGCACATAGGTGATACTGTCTCTGACATATTCTCCTTAAACTGATCAGGATAATGCATTCTCAGCATATTGATAAATGCAGGGCAGCAGGAGGTTGTCATCTTCTTGCCTTCCTGACGTGCCTCATACCATTCTTCAGCCTCATATGCAGCAGTCATATCTCCGCCGAGACCAACTTCAACCATATCTGTGAAGCCAAGCTTTTTAAGTGCCTCTCTGATGGAACCCATGGTGATGTCTTTACCAAACTGTCCTTCGATGGCGGGGGCACACATTGCATATATTTCTTTGCCTTCCTTGATATCCTTTATTATATCGAGAACATCAAGCTTTGATGCGATAGCTCCGAAAGGACAGCTGTGGATACACTGGCCGCATCTTATGCACTTCTTGTCATCGATCTTGCAAATGCCATTCTCATCATAGGTAATTGCATTAACAGGGCAAGGCTTACGACATGGTCTCTCAAGGTGAGCGATAGCTCCGTAAGGGCAGGCATTGGCACACATTCCACACTCTTTACACTTGTTGGGATCGATATGTGCTCTCTGGTCACCCATAGTGATGGCGCCGAAACGACAGCTGTTCTGACATGCCTTTCCCAAGCATAAGCGACAGTTATCAGTTACTGTATAGGAAGAAAGCGGACACTCCTCGCAAGCCGGATCTATAACCTGGATAATGTTTGGATTAGGCTCGGTTGCGTAAGGATTGGCATCAAGATTCTCTGTGAGACGGATACGCCATCTCAGGATCTCCCTCTCTTTATAAACACAGCATCTCCATGTTGAGTGAGGCCCCGGTGAAATAGCCATGATGGTCTCATTCTCTGCTTCACTGCCGAGTCTGTCCTCCCATGCGGCCCTTGCCAGTCTTTCGATGACTTCGTGTTTAAGCGCGATAGCACCCTTATCATTTGTTACCATTCGTACCCTCCTGTGTAGACATACATATACTCATAAGTCAAAAGCTATATAACAGTGTTCGTAAAAATAGCCCATATACAGTTTTATCGTAAAAAAACAGTTAAACTATAAATGTCTGACCAATGAAAAATAAATTGTTTTTTCTCTGTAACCGCACGAAACCTGACTTTCATGCAGCCTGATGAGCTAAGTATAACATCCTTAATACATTTAAACTATTATGGTGTTATAGAATTAACAATCTTTTTATTCTTATATTTTGTTCATGTTTTTTTGAAGATACTCTGATCTTAGTTTTGTACGACCTTTCGTACAGCTATGCCTGATATCTCAAATACCATGTCATTATTTATAAGAACATAAGGACCGTCATCCTTACCTATAAATATGCCGGCATCCTTTGCCGCGGTCTTCAGGAGATCCTCCGTTACCACAGCTTTTATAAGTCCGGGAGTCCATATATTGTCTTTAGCCTTTTCAAGAGCTTCTGCGTCCTTGTATTCCTTTCCGTCAATAAGAATCGGATACTGTACCTTTCCGGCAAAAGACTTGAAATCATTATTTGCAACATCAAGTATTACTTCACCTGCTGCCACTGCGGCCTCGGGATTGTTTATGGAGACATCCATACTTTCCAGAGAAAGTGCATCGCCGTCTTCATTGAAGAATACGCGGACACCGTCACCGGGATTGATCTTTCCACCCACTGCACTTTTATCGGTTTCCTTGCTTACAGTGAACTCAACAGGACCTTCAACAGTCTGCACTATGGTTCCGTCTTCTCCGGAAACTTCTATAACAACTCCGCTAACGGCTCCGGCATTCTGAACGTCATAGCTGAGGTCTGCCACAGTCTTTACTCCGCTCTGAAGCTGCTTAACCTCATCACTTGAGACCGCTGCTTCGCTTTCAGCCTCCTCTGTCTCACCTACAAGATCAGTTCCGGCAGGTCTTATGGATATAACATCTCCATGGCTGTCCAGCTCCACGGTAACATCCATTCCGACTTCAACTCCCCCCTGGAGCATGCTAATGTCTACACCGTCCACTTCGCTGAGCTCATAGGTATTGCCATCCTTATCCTCAAGTACCAGAGAATGCATTGCGGCATCCACTACTTTTCCTGTGATTTCTTTTTCGTCTTTAGCTGCTTCGGTAGTTTCCGCTTCGGTGGAAGCCTCGGTAGCAGCAGTAGTCGCAGCAGTAGTTTCCTCAGCCTTTGGTTTCTTTCCACAGGCGATGCTTGTTCCGAGAAGCAGCATGATGAGTCCTGCTGCAGAGCCTCTCTTTATCACTTGTTTAATGCTTCCATCAGATATTTTTCTTTTCATAATTTTCCTCACTTTCGGGAACTCCGGTCCTTTAAAATTTTCCTCTAAATACCGGAGCTTCATTTCGGATTTTCAAAATAATCCTGACTTAACCTCTGTTTTCATTCAAATATAACATACATCATATTTTTGATTAATCCTATCTCTTTTTATCACTCATGATTATATGATTGCTTTAAATACAATCTTTTCTTAAACTTATAACAGTTGAAAATCATTCTCATCTTTAAATGCATGTTTTTTGCCGTATGTATCTGACACACGTCAGTCTGATCGGCTCTACACCCGGAACGGAATCTATATGAAAACAAAAATGATGATCTATTCAGAATCCGAGGCTTTTCTTGATACTGCAAGGATACTGTCCGAAAGGCTCCGGATTCCCTATACACTTGATAAAGCAGAGCTTGATGCCTTTTTATATGAAGATAACTCTAAAATGCAGAAATCCAAGGAGGATCATAATGAGCCTTCTTCTATAGATGATCATCCAAAGCACGCCTCCAATGAGATTCATCCTGAGTCTGCTTCTCCGAATAGTTCTTTGTATTTAAAGCTGGACGAAGCAGGATTATCACTTACGGACGGAAATCTTTCCCTGCGAGGTGATTTTACCGACAATGCTTCCAGATTAAAAAAGAGCAACCTGGAGCGGGAGCTTCTTGTGAAATGCGCCAAGATGAAGGGCCTTGACCACACACCTGTCATTATTGATGCAACGGCAGGAATGGGCGAGGATTCCCTGCTTCTTGCCGCCTCAGGCTTTAAGGTTATCCTTTATGAATATGATCCGGTCATCGCTTCCCTGCTTGAAGATTCCTTACGCCGTGCCGCAATGGATCCTGATCTGAAGGAAATCGTTTCCCGCATGGAATTGCATATTGAAAGCAGTATAGATGCAATGAAGCATCTGGATCATTCCCCTGATGCTGTTCTTCTGGATCCAATGTTTCCTGCCAGAACAAAAAGTGCACTGGTAAAGAAGAAATTCCAGCTTCTCCAGCAGCTTGAACGTCCCTGCTCGGATGAAACCGAGCTGTTTAACGCTGCCCTTCAGGCAAAACCTCATAAGATCATCATAAAAAGACCTCTGAAGGGTCCTTTTCTTGCAGGCGTTAAGCCCGATTATTCTTTATCCGGAAAAGCAATACGTTATGACTGTATCCTGCCTGAAACAAGAAAAATCCCTACCGGTTAGCTCCGGTAGGGATTTTCTGCGTAGGATTATGTTTATCATGAGAATTTTTGTTATATGTTTTTCTTCTATATTTAGATTAGATTCCGAACTCCTGTGCCCAGTATGTTCTTCCGTTCTGAGTTGTTGTTGAGATTGCGCATGTTGTGAAATCAGGCTTTAAGATGTTTGCTCTGTGTGTAGGTGATGCCATCCATGCATTTACTACGTCGTCTGCTGTGTTGTAGCCTTCTGCAAGGTTCTCGCCGTACTGAAGATCTGCATTTACTGTGTACCAGTCTGTTCCGTCCGGTCTTGTGTGTGAGAACTTAGTTGTGATCTCGTTTGCTCTTACTACTGAT
>JAILDF010000104.1 GCA_024689585.1 Oribacterium sp. | reverse complement strand
TAATTGTTAAGAATTCTACAACTTCTTTTTGACATAATATTAACAAAAATGTATAATATCCCTCAAAGGGTCTGTGCGGACTGAAAGCGAATTCAGGTTCGAAAGATCGCAATAGGAAGATAATCTTTAAATAAGTATAGAGGGATATTTATGGCTAAGAAAGATATTTCACAGGCAGTCATCCAGAGACTTCCAAGATATTATCGTTACCTTGAAGATCTTATGGATCAGGGCATCGAACGTATTTCTTCAAGTGAACTCAGCAAGCGTATGAAGCTCACTGCTTCTCAGATCAGACAGGATCTGAACAATTTTGGCGGTTTCGGTCAGCAGGGATACGGATATAATATCAAGAATCTCCATGATGAGATTGCCAAGATCTTAAACATTGACAATGAACATAAGATGATCATAGTTGGTGCAGGACATCTCGGACAGGCACTTGCCAATTATACAAATTTCCGTAAGAGAGGCTTTATTGTCAAGGCTATCTTTGATAAGGATCCGAGCATTATCGGTAATATGGTTGGGGAAATCCAGATCCAGTCTATGGACAAGCTTGAAAGTGTCATCAAAGATAATGATATCAAAATGGCTGCAGTGTGTATCCCTAAGGGGCCGGCAATTAAAGTTGTTGAGCAGCTTATAGATGCAGGAATTATTGGAATCTGGAATTTTGCACATGTGGATCTGGATGTTCCTGAAAATATTGTTATTGAGAATGTTCACCTTTCGGAATCACTTATGAGACTCAGCTATCGTATGGGCGAGGCTCTTGAAGATTAAATGATTGATAGGATTCGGTTATGATCATTGGAATCGGAACTGATCTTATTGAGATCAGCCGTATTAAAAATACAAGAAGAAACAAAACTGTGGAACGTATTTTTTCCGAAGAAGAGCGTCGGCAGGCATCTGATAAAGATTCGATGCTTGCCGGCGATTTTGCATGTAAGGAATGTATTGTCAAGTGCTTCGGTACAGGTTTTACCGAGGGAATTCGTCCCTCTGAGATAGAGATCCTCAGGGATGAAAAAGGAAAACCTTATGCTGTACTCCACGGTAATGCACAAAAGAAATTCGAAGAGCTTGGCGGAAAAACCATACACTTATCCATTACCGACACAAAAGATCTGGTGTCGGCATTTGCGGTATTAGAAGGATGAGATAACTGACAGAATTCACACTTAACAATTCTGATTAAGTCAGGACTCTGTAAGGGGCAGGATAAATGACTGTCAAAGTGTGGCTCTGTAGGATTTTTGTTCGATGATTTAGATTACAAAGGAGAGGCCATGGTAAAAGAGACAGACACTTCAAAATTTTATGCCTGTATTCCGAAACGACTTGAAGACAGCCACAAGGGCACCTACGGGAAGGTTCTTATAGTTGCGGGAAGTAAAGGAATGAGCGGTGCAGCCTATCTTTCGGCTCTCGCAGCATATCGGACCGGTGCAGGACTCGTTAAGTTTCTCACCCATGAGGACAATCGCCTGATCCTTCAGACATTGCTTCCGGAAGCCATATTTGAAGCTTATAATGATGAAACAGATCTTCAGGAAGCGGCTGAGAGAAATGCCGGCTGGGCGGATATTCTGGTGCTGGGACCCGGTATGGGAACTGGCAATCTCAGCAAGGATATGGTAGAAGAAGTACTGAATGCTGTATCTGATAGATGGGTTGATAAGGCAGAGGAAAAACATCCGATTCTTATAGTAGATGCGGATGGCCTCAACATAATAAGTTCAATGCCTCATCTCAAAGATAAATTGAAGTCCGTGGCGAAAGATATCCCTGTGGTTATCACTCCGCATCCCATGGAAATGAGTCGTCTTGCGGCATGTGAGTTATCGGAGGTGGTCAGAAATCCGGAATACTACGCCGGGAAAATCTCCAAAGAGTTTGGTCTGATAACTGTCATGAAGGGTTCGCATACACTGATCTGTGAAGCTTCACAAGAAGTCCTGTTTCAAAATATTGAATCCAGTCCCGCTCTCAGTAAGGGAGGTTCCGGTGATGTACTGAGCGGCGCCATAGCTGGCGTGTACGCACTTATGAGACCGTCGTACTCTCTTGATATAGCATTGGATCCGATGGAAACTGCCTACAGAGCAGCCGTTACAGCAGTACTTCTCCATGCCGAAGCCGGAAAAGAAGCTGCCAAAACCTTTGGAGTTAACGGAGTGCTCGCCCGGGATACCGCCGATAAACTCGGAACTGTAATTGACAGTATTACATTTGGTGAAAAATAAGTTTGAGGAAAAGATTAGTAATAGTCCACCGGGGACGGTTCTCGCCGGAGAGAACCGTCCCCGGTGGAATTCTATATCCCTCTTGATTCTATTCACATTTTACGTTATAGTACTAGAGTTTGATTTATAGAAAGTCCGGTCATGGAGTATTATTCACTCCGGAAACCGAGGATTTAGTAATTTATGATATGAGGAGAAAGATATGTCAGGACATTCAAAATTTTCTAATATTAGAGCAAAGAAAGAAAAGAATGATGCTGCTAAGGGCAAAATTTTCACTATGATCGGCCATGAGATTGCGCTTGCTGTTAAAGCCGGCGGTCCTGACCCTTCCAACAACTCTAAGCTTGCAGCTGTTATCGCAAAGGCTAAGGCAAATAACATGCCTAACGATACAATCAACAACGGTATCAAGAAGGCTGCCGGATCCATGGAGGCAGATAACTTTGAGGAGCTTCAGTACGAGGGTTACGGTCCTAACGGTGTTGCCATTATCGTAAAGGTACTTACAGATAACAAGAACCGTGCAGCTGCAGATATTCGTTCCGCTTTTACAAAAGGAAAAGGCTCACTTGCAACCCAGGGTGCGGTTTCCTTCATGTTCGATGAGAAGGGACAGATCATCCTTGATAAGGAAGCTATGGATGATCTTGATAAGGATTTCGATACTCTTATGGATATGGCTATCGAAGCAGGTGCGGAAGACATCCAGGATGAGGAAGATTCCTACGTGATTTATACAGCACCTTCAGATTTCGATGAGGTTCGTGCCAATATCGAGAAGCAGGGTATCCCTATGGCTGAGGCAGATGTAGTTATGGTTCCTCAGAACTACGTATCAGTAACAGACCTTGAGGCAGTAAAGGGACTTCGCAGAACTCTCGATCTTCTTGATGCTTCTGAGGATGTTCAGAATGTTTACACCAACTGGGAAGAGGAGAACGACGACAGCGTTCAGTAATTAACTATAAAAAATATATCCCCGCGCACCGGATTCGTTCCGGTGCGTGGGGATTTTTTAGTTCTCCGTCATATTCTT
>JAILDF010000101.1 GCA_024689585.1 Oribacterium sp. | reverse complement strand
TTTTCGAGAATATGAGTCATTTATAACAGCATCGTTCCTTGACTCATATTTCGTTTTCGAGAATATGGGTCATTCAGAATCAGATATTTCTTAACATCTATTATCGTTGTTTATTAAGCCTTGATATTCTTCACATAGTTGCAGATATAATCGACTATTTTTCGAGCAGAATAATAGGGGACAGCATCAGCCGCCCCCTATCAAAAAACAATCGTATAACCAATCTTAGTTGCTGTCCGGCTTAATAATTATTTCATCCGGCATTTTCAGCCCAAAAATCTCCCTTGCCTTCTCCATGGTGAACTCTTTTGTCTTTACGTATATCTTTTTCTGCTCAAGCTCCTCTGAAAGCTGTTTCTGGGCATCTATGTCCGCCTGCAGGCTCTCCTCCTGAAGCTGATACTCTCTGTCCTGCTCCTTCAGGGTGACACTCCTGACATGCATGGCAAACGCGATAAACAGCACAACTATCGTGATTCCAACGATAGCCAGACGATTTGAAACTGTATTCTTACTCTTATGTCTGTTTTTCATAATGCATATCCCTCTGCCATCATTATAATCATAAACCTTCTAAATATCAATCCGAGGCTCCGTGCTGCAAATTCCTGCAGATTTACATCAGATTCAGTTTAACGGATCGGCTGTTTTACTACAAGTTCACCTGTGAACAGTAACTTTACATCAGATTCAGTTTAACGGATCGGCTGCTTTACTACAAGTTCACCTGTGAACAGTAACTTTACACCGAAGAAAACTGTCCCTGGAAATCCCAAATTGTCGGAACATCACGCCACATTATAGATACTCGTACATATCCTTTGAATCTTCCTTATGGACAGTTTCCTGGATTGTAGTCACCTTTACCTTTACGGATTTTGTTCCGAAGGAAATCTCGATGACATCCCCCACCTTTACTTCCGTGCCGGCTTTTGCCACCTTGTCGTTAATGCTTACACGTCCGGCATCACAGGCCTCATTGGCAACCGTACGTCTCTTAATAAGTCTCGAAACCTTAAGATACTTGTCTAATCTCATAACTTTCCTGTTTTTAATGTTTAAAAGAAATCCACCGGGAACGGTTCTCGCCGGCGAGAACCGTCCCCGGTGGATAAAATTCAGCAAGAGGATGGCTGCAAGACAGCCATCCTCTTTTAGCTTAAGTTTCTTATTAATCTTTATCCCAAAGAACTTTTGGACGCTTTGAGCGATTAGTTAATCTTGTCCTTAAGAGCCTTACCAGCCTTAAATCTAGGTGCCTTTGAAGCCTCGATCTTCATTGTCTCACCTGTTCTAGGGTTTCTTCCCTCACGAGCAGCTCTCTCAGCAACATCGAATGTACCGAAGCCGATAAGCTGTACCTTGTCACCCTCAGCAAGTGCATCTGCGATGGCATCAAATACGCTCTTTACAGCAGCCTCTGCATCCTTCTTTGAAAGATCAGCCTTCTTAGCAACCTCTGCTACCAATTCAACTCTATTCATGTTCTTTTCCTCCGTAATCCCACATGGTTTGTTTTCCTGTTTAAACAGGCCCAAATGGATCATATACTTTGTTTTACCTTAGAAATTATACTTTTATAAAGCACCCGTGTCAACCAAGAACCGCTTAATTCCAAGGTTTTTAGGCTTTTTTAGGTAACTGTACAGCCGGTGGACCAGGGGGACGGAGTCAGTGGTTCATTTTGTCATAAAATGAACCACTGACTCCGTCCCCCTGGTCCACCGGCTTGACTGTCACTTTTTGTCCTCAGGACTTCTTTTTAAGCGAATAAGCGTTTTCTCCAAGTGCTCCATGGTCTCATTAATAGTCCAGGTTTTCTCCCTCGTACTCTGCCGGAATACAAAGCCGGGCGCAGCCCCTCCCGAAAACCTGAGCTGTCCGTGATTCTCCTGGATCACCTGCGGTATGGCGTCAACATTAACATCTGCCTTCGCATCCAGAAGGATCTTAAACATTCCCTTCCTGATGTCGATCTCGGTGGCATAGCACTGGTGTCCGAGGGCTCTCAGCTTTGCGATCTCCAGAAGATTCTCGCACTCCTTCGGAAGCTCTCCGAAACGGTCGATAAGCTCGTCCTGGATATCGCTGTGATCCTCTTCATTCATTATTGAAGAAATCCGCTTATAGGCATCCAGCTTCTGGGATTCATTGGAAATGTAGGAATCCGGGATAAACGCATCGATATCACAGTTTATCTGAGTATCGAAATCCACAGTCTCACTGACTTCTCCCTTTTCCGCCTTTACCGCAGTGTTCAGAAGCTTACAGTAAAGATCGTACCCCACAGCCTCCATATGACCGTGCTGCTCTGCACCCAAAACATTACCCGCTCCACGTATCTCCAGATCTCTCATGGCTATACGTATGCCGGAACCGAGCTGGGTGAACTCCTTAATGGCTTTGAGTCTCTTCTCCGACTCCTCCGTAAGCATCCTTCCACGTCTGTACATAAGGAATGCATACGCCGTGCGGCTGGATCTTCCCACGCGCCCCCTCAGCTGGTAAAGCTGGGAAAGACCCATGCGCTCCGCATCCTGAATTATCAGGGTGTTTGCATTGGGGATATCAAGGCCCGTTTCGATAATGGTGGTGGAAACCAGGACATCCACTTCCCCATTTATAAACTGAAGCATAATGTCTTCCAGCTGGTTTTCAGTCATCTGGCCGTGGGCATATGCCACCTTTGCATCAGGGCAAAGCTTCTGAACATGGGCTGCTATGTCGGCGATATTGTTCACCCTGTTGTAGACATAATAAACCTGGCCGTTTCTCGCCAGCTCCCGGTTAATGGCCTCACGGATCAGCTCATCATTGTACTCCATAACATAGGTCTGGATGGGACGGCGGTCCATGGGCGGCTCCTCCAGAACCGACATGTCCCTGATACCCGCAAGAGACATATGGAGAGTTCTGGGTATAGGGGTAGCTGTAAGTGTCAGTACATCCACCTCCTGTTTCAGATTCTTTATCTTCTCCTTATGAGTAACTCCGAACCTTTGCTCCTCATCGATGATAAGAAGTCCCAGATCCTTAAACTTGATATCCTTGCTGAGAAGCCTGTGGGTTCCTACAACGATGTCCACCCTTCCGGCCTTCAGATCCTCTATGGATTTTTTGATCTGCTGTGGTGTTCTGAATCTGCAAAGCAGGGCAATGTTTACCGGGAAGCCCTTCATTCTCTCCACAAAGGTGTTATAAATCTGCTGCGCAAGGATAGTGGTCGGCACCAGATACGCCACCTGCTTTGAATCCTGCACCGCCTTAAAGGCTGCCCTCAGGGCTATCTCTGTCTTTCCGTAACCAACGTCGCCGCAGATAAGTCTGTCCATGATCTTATGGCTTTCCATATCCTGCTTTGTGGCATCGATGGCAAGCTCCTGATCCACAGTCTCAACATAAGGAAACATTTCCTCAAATTCCTTCTGCCAGACCGTATCGCTTCCAAACTTGTAACCGGCTGTATTCTGCCTTGCAGCATAAAGCTTCACAAGGTCCTTTGCGATCTCCTTTACTGCATGCTGGACTCTCTTCCTGGTTTTCTGCCAGTCGGTGCTGTTCAGCTTATTGAGCTTCGGGGCCTTCCCCACATCCTGACTCGCATACTTCTGTATGCCCTCAAGCTTTGTTGCCGGAAGATACAGGTTCCCCCCATCCCCGTACTCAACCTTTATATAGTCCTTGGTAATGCCTTCGGATTTTATGCGTTCGATGCCCCGGTAGATACCTATTCCGTGAGACTCATGAACCACATAATCTCCCACGGACAGTTCGCTGAGCTTTGAGATCTTCTGACCGTCAAACTTTTTCTGTTTACGTTTTTTGCGGGCCAACTCGGCATTACCGAACATGTCGCCTTCCGTAAGAAGAACAAACTTCTCCTCCGGGAACTGGTAGCCGCTGTTGAGAACTCCGAACTTTACCTGGATAGCTCCACGGGTTTCTTCATTTCTCGCAGTTGTAAGAGAGCCTGTCGTGCCTTCAGGATCATGCTTTCTGCCATTTCTCACTGCATCGGAAGCATTCGCTCCTTTAGCATTTGTGTTCCCGGATTCGCTTACGGAAGAAGGACCCGCTCCGGAAACGCTCTCCACCGAAACATCCGGACAGTAAGCCCTGAGCTCATAATCCCTTAAGTCCTGGGCAAGTCTCGACGCTCTGGTTCTCGACGGACTGAGCAGGACGATCTCATACTTTTCCTTCTGCCAGCGCTTAAGATCCTTTATGAGAAGATCAAAGCCGGATTTATACGGTGTGACTTCACTGGTTTCAAACCGGAATTCCTCTACTGTCTTAAACTCCGTAAGATTATTTCCCAGGGTACTGAAAGCCACTGTGCCTGATCCGGACAGTCTCTCCATGATCTCATTGATTCCGTATATCAGCTTGTCGGGATCCCTCTCATCCTGAAGCCCCATGCCGTTTTCCTCAAGCACTGCCGCAAGCTTCGCATGGCTCTCGATTTCCCTGAGTCTCGCTTCAAAGCTTTCCCTGAACTCAGTTTCCACCATCTGCCCGCGTTCCTTAAGCCGGTCGGGTTCATCCACGAAGATCAGGGTATCCTTGTCAAAGTAATCCAGAAGGCTGACTTCCTTCTCCTTTGAGTTCTTTCCTCTTGAAGCCCTGTCTGAAGCCGGATATATCTCCACTTCCTGAAGATTCTCTATGGACCTTTGACTTTCCGCATCAAAGGAACGTATATTGTCGACCTCGGTGTCCCAGAACTCGATTCGAACAGGATTCTCCGCTGTAAACGGGTATATGTCTACGATACCTCCACGCACGGAAAACTCTCCCATGGACTCAACTTCAGCCATTCTTTCATAGCCCAGCTCAGTGAGCTTTTGGGATAATGCCTCCATCTCCACGATCATACCGGGCCGGATGCCGAGAACCGATTCTGTGAATTCTTCTCTTTTCAGCACCTTATCCATCAGTGCATCAATGGACGAAACCACAACGCCGGATTCATCCTCCATAAGATGTTTAAGCACCTCTACACGTTGTCTCGTGATAAGGTTTCCCTGGGTATCCGCCTGGTAGAACAAAAAATCCTTGGCGGGATAGTACCAGGCATCCTCGGAAAAAGCATGTATATCCTTTACAAACTGCTTTCCCTTCTGCTCGTCCCTGACAACCAGAAGCTTCCAGCTTTTGCAGGATTTTCCGTCTTCACTTTTTTCAGCATTACCCACAGTGCCCTTTAGGGAAACAAGAATCTGCGCCTTAACAGTATCCACGGTTCCGGTTACTGCAAGAGGTCCTCTGCCCTCCTTGACAGCCTTCTCCAGTTCACTATAGGTTTTTGTTCTTAAAAATGGGTTCGGCATACATCTACCCTTTCCAAAGTCTGATCCATAAATCCCTGATTCAGAGTTTTCTGTCAAAACATATTTCTTTTTTGCACCCCTATGTTTTTTTCAAAATCCATGATGAAATGCTTATACGATCTGAATCATCCTAAAGCTTCATGGGGTTATATTTATTCATCGCATGTTCTGTTCCGTTATCGATTATATCGAGTGCCGCATTTGCAGCCTCTTCATACATCTCCTTCATGATCTTTTCATCAGTCTGGCCGAATCTCGAAAGAACATGGGCAGCAAGATCCATATTGTCCGGTTTCATTCCCACTCCCACACGGACTCTTGCGAATTTTTCGGAACCGAGAGACGAAATGATGGATTTCAGTCCGTTATGACCTCCGGCTGAACCCGACGGTCTTATGCGCATGCGTCCCACATCAAGGTTGATGTCATCGGAAAACACAATAATGTGTTCCGGCTCTATCTTATAAAAATTAGCCAGTGGCGCTATACAGTTTCCCGAGAGATTCATATAGGTAAGGGGCTTCACTATGATGATCTGCTCCATCCCCTTTGCACTGTTATATCTTACCTTTGTATATGCACCATTGAATTTTGTTTCGTTCAATTTCTCTCCGCCAAGCTTATCAAGCAGCGCGTCCACTGCTTCGAAGCCAACATTATGTCTGGTTCCCTCATATTTTCTCTCAGGATTTCCGAGACCGGCAATTAGATACATTTGTTTTCCTCCAATGCTGTTTTTACGTGGCAGTTCAGCCGGTGGACCGGGGGACGGGGTGTGTGGGCCAGGGGGACGGGGTTAGTGGTCCATTTTCTTCAGGAAATGGACCACTAACCCCGTCCCCCTGGTCCACACACCACCGCCCCCCGGTCCACCGACTGAACTGCTATAAATCAAGGAAAAGGAGTCGCCGCCCTAAGGCAACGACTCCGATTTACCTTCTCTCTTTAACCATGTCAGTTAAGATCAAAAACCTTCTGCCTCGCTGATCATCTCTGCCTGATACTTGTCTAAGATGATACTCTGAACGGCATCTCTTGTGGATGACTTGATAGGATGAGCGATATCTCTATACTCTCCATCAGCAGTCTTTCTTGACGGCATCGCAATGAAGAGCCCCTTTTCACCCTCTATCACTTTAATGTCATGGATCACGAATTCGTTATCAAAGGTTATGGAAACGATGGCTTTCATCTTTCCTTCTTTATCCACCTTTCGGATCCGCACGTCTGTTACCTGCATACCTGCTCCCTTCTGTTGTCATAAAAGACGCTTATTACATTTGATATCTTACATTCTTCTCAACAACGATCTTTATGTCATCAGGGCTTCCGATATAAGTAGTATTAGCACGGATAGTATCTCTGCTCTCAACGATACAGTTCTCGATAACCGTATTGTCTCCGATATAAACATCATTAAGAATGATTGAGTTCTTGATTACACAATTGTTTCCTACGTATACCTTACGGAAAAGAACAGAGTTCTCAACTGTACCGTTTACGATACATCCGCTTGCAAGGATAGAATGTCTTACATTACAATCCGGATTGTACTTTGCAGGAGGGTTATCCTCAAGCTTTGTATAAACTCCCGGTAATGTACGGAAGAAGTAATCACGTACATCTCTCTTAAGGAAATCCATGTTTGTCTGGTAGTAGGACTCTACAGAAGAGATATTGGACCAGTAAGTCTCTATCTTGTAACCGTAGATTCTCTTTACATTCTTATAACGAACAAGGATGTCGTTAACAAAATCTGTACGATCCTCTTCATGAGCCTTCTCAAGGAAATCTATAAGCTGACGTCTGCGCACTACATAGATACCGCAGGAAATTGTATTGGCATCTGTAGCGATAGGCTTCTCTTCGAAATCAACTACGCGGCCGTCATCATTGAGCTTAACGCATCCGAATCTTGATACGTCGGTATTGGGCTCCATGGTCTTAACAACCACTGTGATATCAGCCTTCTTCTCGATGTGATACTCAAGCACCTTGTTGTAATCAAGCTTGTAAATACCGTCACCGGCTGCAACGATAACGTATGGCTCATGTGATGACTTAAGGAACTCGAGGTTCTGATAAAGCGCATCAGCAGTTCCTCTGAACCAGTCACTGTGCTCTGCCGTAATGGTCGGTGTATATACATAAAGTCCACCCTGCTTACGTCCGAAATCCCACCATTTTGAGGATGACAGATGCTGATTGAGTGATCTTGAATTGTACTGTGTTAATACTGCAACCTTCTGAACATGTGAGTTGGACATGTTGGAAAGTGCAAAATCGATGGCTCTGAATGAACCTGCCACAGGCATGGCTGAGATGGCTCTCTTGTTGGAAAGCTCTCTCATACGCTTATTGTTTCCACCTGCTAAAATAATACCTATCGCTCTCATACTTCGCCGTCCTCCTTAATGATTGCTCCGCCGCTTGCGAGTAATCCGTCAGGATAATCCTCCGCTGTTGTCACGCCATAGATAGCGGTGTTTCTGCCGACCTTGACATTGTCAGGAATTACAGAACCTTCTCCTACAGTCACAAGTTCAGCATCATATACTCTACTGTCATAAACACTTGGTGCATACTCACCGACACCAAGTTCGCAGTTCTTTCCGATCTTTACGTCCTGGGCAATGATAGCCTTGTCGATCTTTGTGCCCGCCTCGATAACAGCATTGGACATAATGACAGAGTCGGTGACAACTGCACCGGATTCGATGATAACACCTTCACCGATAACCGAATTGTGAACCTCTCCGTGAATCTCGCAACCCTCGGCAATGAGACATCTCTCTACCTGTGAATTCTGAGAAATGAACTGAGGTGCAGGATTCTTGGTATCTGTATAGATCTTCCAGTACTCTTCGTAAAGGTTGAACTCAGGAATGATGGCAACCAGCTCCATGTTGGACTGCCAGTAGGACTGAAGTGTTCCTACATCCTTCCAGTAGCCGTTGAACTCATAAGCGAATATACGCTTTCCGCCCTGGAAAAGATATGGAATGATATGTTTTCCGAAATCCTCACCCGGAACGTCCTTGTTTGTGATAAGGGCCTCTCTCAGGATAGGCCATGAGAAAATATAGATACCCATGGAAGCAAGGTTTGACTTAGGCTCCTTTGGCTTCTCCTGGAAATCGATAATCCTATTGTTCTCATCTGTTACCGTGATACCGAAACGGCTTGCCTCTTCCATAGGAACCGGCATGGAAGCGATGGTACAGTCAGCATTCATCGCTTTGTGGTACTCCAGCATAACTTCATAATCCATCTTGTAGATATGATCTCCGGACAGGATCAGAACATAATCCGGTGAGTAGTTATCGATATATTCGATGTTCTGATAGATGGCATTGGCAGTACCTGAAAACCAGTCAGCACCGGTCTGGGACTCGTATGGCTGAAGGATGGTTACACCACCTCTGTTACGGTCAAGATCCCATGGAATACCAATTCCGATGTGGGCATTAAGACGTAATGGTTTGTACTGAGTCAGTACGCCGACAGTGTCAACGCTGGAATTGATGCAGTTAGAAAGCGGGAAGTCAATAATGGAATACTTGCCACCGAAAGAAACTGCAGGCTTCGCGACATTTTTTGTAAGTACGCCAAGGCGTGAACCCTGGCCGCCAGCAAGCAGCATGGCGATCATTTCTTTTTTAATCACGTCATCACCTCATAGTGTTAGTTAAGTGTTAATTGTATTCAAGCTCTTTTTATTATAGCACCGGATTTATACTCTGTTAACACAAAAATGGTGATTTTTACTATAGTTAATGTATATTCTTTTACGCTTTTGGCAAATAATGATAACGATTCCGATATTTTGCTTTTTTATTTGCTTTTTGGAGGAAATTGTTTTTATTTAAATGCAATTTTCTACCCTGTTTTTCCACCCGGAATTCCACCGGGGACGGTTCTCGCCGGCGAGAACCGTCCCCGGTGGAATTCCCAAAAACCACTGCGTGAACCATTGAAAACCAAAAATCTTTAAAGTATAATCTGTAATTATTTATTTTACCAAAGAAAGAACAGAGGAACATTCACTATGGAAGTTACTGCTTTAAGAGAAATATTTAAAAACAAAGAGTCCTTCTATGACAAGGAAGTTACCGTAGGCGGTTGGGTCAGATCAAACCGTGACTCAAAACAGTTCGGTTTCCTTGTTATCTCAGACGGAACCTTCTTCTCACCGCTTCAGGTGGTTTATCACGATGATATGGCCAATTTCGCAGAGATCGCAAAGCTCGGCGTTGGCGCTGCAGCCATCGTAAAGGGAAAGATCGTTGCAACTCCGGAGGCTAAGCAGCCTTTCGAGCTTCAGGCTACAGAAGTTACGGTTGAGGGTGCCACAACTCCCGACTACCCTCTTCAGAAAAAGAGACATACACTTGAGTACCTTCGTACCATGACACACCTCCGTCCGAGGACCAATACATTCCAGGCAGTGTTCCGTGTACGTTCACTTATCGCTTATGCCATTCATGTATTTTTCCAGGAGAGAGGCTTCGTATATGTTCACACACCTCTCATTACATCTTCTGACGCCGAGGGTGCAGGCGAGATGTTCCAGGTAACCACACTTCCCATCAACGAAGCTCCTATGGTTGACGGTCAGATCGACTACTCACAGGATTTTTTCGGAAAGAAGACATCTCTTACCGTTTCTGGACAGCTGAACGGCGAGACCTATGCACAGGCCTTCAGAAACATCTATACCTTCGGACCTACCTTCCGTGCAGAGAACTCCAACACCCAGCGCCATGCCGCAGAGTTCTGGATGATCGAGCCGGAGATGGCATTCGCTGATCTCGATGACGTTATCGCCTGCGAGGAAGACATGATCAAGTTCATCATCAAGTATGTTCTTGAGAATGCTCCCGAAGAGATGGCATTCTTCAACCAATTTCTGGACAAGGGACTTATCGAGCGTCTTACACATGTTATGAACTCTGATTTCGCACGCATCACTTACACAGATGCAGTAAAGCTCCTTGAAGAGCACAATGACGAGTTCGAGTACAAGGTTTCATGGGGCGTAGATCTCCAGACCGAGCATGAGCGTTTCCTTACCGAGAAGCACTTCAAGAAGCCGGTATTCGTTACAGATTACCCAAAGGATATCAAGGCCTTCTACATGAAGCAGAATCCTGACGGAAAGACTGTTGCAGCCGTTGACTGTCTCGTACCGGGAATCGGTGAGATCATGGGCGGTTCACAGCGTGAGGAAGACTACGACAAGCTGGTTAAGCGTATGGAAGAGATGGGCATGGAGATGGATCAGTACAAGTTCTATCTTGACCTTCGTAAGTACGGTACAACACGCCACGGCGGATTCGGCCTTGGCTTCGAGAGAGCAGTTATGTACATCACCGGTGTCCAGAACATCCGTGACGTGCTTCCGTTCCCAAGAACAGTAGGAAACTGCGATATTTGATATTTATAAAAGATCCAGGCGGGTGGCGTGTCCACCCGCCTTTTTCCTTAACAAAGGCTTTTTAATTTAATATTTTTAAGTTAAAATAGTGGTATATATCGATTTTAGGGGAGTATTGGTGTTTGCTCGAAGCAGGCATCAATAGGTAGGAGCATCAAATGCGTTTTATACACACATCGGATATTAACTGGGGGTTGACGCCGGACTCAGATCGTTCCTGGGGCAAGGATCGTGCCAATGACATTAAATCCACATTCAGGGGAATAATCGAAAAATGTCGTGACTTCAGCATTGACTGCCTTTTTATCTCAGGCAATCTGTTTCATCGCCAGCCCATGAACAAGGATCTTCAGGAACTAAACTATCTTTTCGGTTCCATACCATCCACACATGTCGTAATCATTTCAGGCGAAAATGACCGC
Source organism: Oribacterium sp. (assembly GCA_024689585.1). Lineage (GTDB taxonomy): Bacteria > Bacillota > Clostridia > Lachnospirales > Lachnospiraceae > Oribacterium. Next base: position 11,029 of record JAILDF010000101.1, on the reverse strand, counting down.
ATAAGCTCAAACTCTGCTTTGTTAAGTTTCAACTGGAGTGCCAATGTTAACTGGATCCTGAGTGACAAACCGGATTCGGTTTATTTTGATGACATCAACACAAGGGTCTTTGGTTTTTCCTATCACTCAAGAGAACTGAAGGAAACGGTCATAGATACCATAGAGCCGGATAACGACGGTCACATCCACATACTTCTTGCACACGGAGGTGATCCCGACCATATGCCGGTGGATGTGGAAACTCTCGATAAACTTCCCTTTGATTACATTGCTCTCGGATTCCTTCACAAGCCTGTGGAGGTGATCGAAAGAAGAGTTGTCTACTCAGGTTCTCCGGAACCTCTGGATATGACGGAATCGGGTCCTCACGGTTTTTATTTCGGAGACATTAACCCCATAACCCATAAGGTGCAGAAGCTGGAATTTATCGAGACCGCGCAGGTTTCTTACATTCAGCTTGATTTTTCGGTTAATGACAAGACCACCAATGACGCACTTGTCCGAAGCATTACCAACAAGATAAAGGCCTCCGGAGAGCACAATATTTACATGCTCCGCATCACCGGAAAGCATGACCCGGAAGTCCGGTTTGACCTGTCCTCACTTAAGCACGATTACAGGATCGTAAGCATCCAGGATGACTCGGAACCACAGTATGATTTTGCCGCTCTTTACAAAGAACATCCCTCCGATCTGATCGGTTTCTATATACGTAAGCTCCTTCGGGACGATCCCGATGACATGAGCTATGTGGAAAAGAAAGCCCTGTACTACGGTATAGATGCTTTACTCAAATCTCAGAAGGGTGGTAAGTGATCATGCGTTTTGTTGACATCCACATCGATGGATTTGGTAAATTCCATAACTTTGACATGCATCTTGAAGATGGCATGAACATCATTTACGGTCATAATGAGGCCGGAAAGTCAACCCTGCACTCCTTCCTCCAGGCCATGCTCTACGGTCTCGGAAGACGTTCGGGAAAACCGCTGTCCAAGAAATACCAGTCCTGGGACTACCCCGAAGACTACAGCGGACAGCTCCGGATCGAGTACAAGGGAAAGAGATATCTCATATCCAGAGACTTTAACCGGGACCTCCTGTCTATCTATAACGAGACCGACGGTGCCGATATCGAATATCCGGAGCTTTGGCTGAACACCATGCTTGAGGGTATCTCGGAAACCGCCTTTGAAAATACGGTTTCCATAGGTCAGCTCCGGAGCGCCACAAGCCGCGGCATGATAAATGAGCTGAAATCCTGCATCAGGAACCTGAATGCCACAGGCGATATCTCACTGGACAGCGAGGGTGCTCTGTCCATCCTTGATGAACAAAGGACAAAGCTTGAATCCAAGCTTGTTCCGGACGCCGCAAAAACCTATGCCCAGCTCATAGGTGAAGTCAGAAACATTGAGCGTGATATCCAGCAGCCGGAATACGAAAACCAGCTCAGAAAATATCAGAACCTCCGCACAGAGGCCCGTACAGAGCAGGTAGACCGGCAGACCAAGAAGGAAGTGCTGCTTCAGAAGGTAGCCGTCCAGGAAGCCGCCCTCCAGCAGTCAGGTCTTAAAAACGAAGACGAGATTCAGTATACCCTGAACCGGGGAATAACATTATACAACACCTATGTAGCAGAGCAGGAAAGGGACGAGGATCCGAAAAAGTATATTCTTCCCGGGGTTTGTTTTGCGGTCGCAATAATCAGCCTTGTACTGGACATACTTTTTGCATCCGCAGGCTCGGATAATGTTGCCGCCTTCTTCAGGCTCACTCCGGATAAGATTCCGGCCTTCAAGGCATTTGTTGACAATGCTTTGCTCGGAGCAACAGTACCGGTAGCCATATTCACCTTCCTCTTTGTTCTTACGTTGATACTCGGAATAGTATTTGTGAATAACAACCGGAACGGCAAAAATAATCTCCGGAATTCCAATCTGGAACTGGCCAGAATACTTTCAAAGTTTCTCGGAAGTCCTGAAATAAGCGACAGAGCCATGGACAGTTTTGAAAAACACATGGATGAGCTTTTAAAGATAAGCGATAAACTTAACGAAGACAGAGCATCCCTTGAAGCTCTCACACAGGAGATCCAGGGACTCAATGACAACGAGCGGAAATATGATGTTGAGCTCCAGAGGCAGAATGAAAAGCAGACAGAGCTTGAAGGAAAATTACAGCATCTTGTTAATGTCAAAAACCGCGTTGAGATGCTGAAGCGCACCATCAGTGAAAACGATGCCATAACAGAAGAGATCGATGCCGTGAATCTCGCTTATGAGACCATGACAGAGCTTGAAGGCTCCATCAGATCCAGCTTCGGACATCATCTGAACAAGGAAGCCGGAGACCTAATCTCAGGTATCACCGGCGGAGTTTATGACTCCATGTGGATAGATCAGAATCTGGACATCTATATGAACACTCCCACAAAGCTTGTTCCCATAGAGGATGTTTCCAGCGGAACCATGGATCAGATCTACCTGGCACTGAGACTTGCAGCATCCCGTCTCATGCAGAAAAACAAAGTCGGTAGCATCACAGACGAACCTATAAGCAGCATACCGACAAGCTTTTCTGCATCCCGGACTGCCGAAGCTTCTGCCACGGAAGGCCCTTCCGCTGCATCAGGCTCTCAGGCTGAGTCGGAAAAAAGCAGACTTCCCCTCATCTTTGACGATTCCTTCGCCATGTATGACGAGAAGCGCCTGAACTCAGCTCTCCATTTCATCATGGACATCCATAAAGGCCAAATCCTTCTCTTCACCTGCCACACCCGCGAGCGCAGGATGCTGAAGGAAGCCAAAGACAAATTCAATGTAATTGAACTTTGATAATACGTCCATCGGGGACGGTTCTCGCCGGCGAGAACCGTCCCCGATGGCTTTCCTTATTTCAGGAAAACAGAATGGACTGCGGTTGTTGCACCGCAGTCCATTTTTTTACATCCACTTATGCATATTGTCCAGGAACTCTTCAAGCATTATAGGCTTCGAATAGTAGTAGCCCTGCATACTGGTGATATCAAAGTTATCACATACATAGTCTACCATTTCCCTGGTCTCGAGACCCTCAACGCACACATGGGCTCCAAGGATCCTTGCACAGTCAACAATAGCCTTAAGCATTACCTTCTTTGGCTCTTCCTTGTCGATATCCTGAATGAAACTTCTGTCGATCTTTATCTGGTTAACAGGAAGATCAAAAAGAAGATTTATGGAAGAATAACCTGTACCGAAATCATCCAGTGAAGTTTGCATTCCCATATCCTGAATAAACTTCAGCTTCTGCCTGAGAAGATTTACATCCAGCAGCTTACATCTCTCCGTAAGCTCCAGTCTTATATTCCTGGGAGAAACTCCTGATTCTTCAACTATCTTCTTAAGCTCCTGTTCAAAATCATCCCTTCCAAGCTGTGGATATGCAAGGTTGATATTGACCTTGAAATCAGGTATCACCTTTATGATTTTCTTTGCATCCTCCAAAGACTTTCTGATGATCCAGGATCCGAGATCAAAGAATATAGGATCCTTTTCCAGCCACTCTATGAAGGTTCCCGGGAATATCTGCCCGTATTCATCGCCGTACCATCTGAGGAGAGCCTCCATGGCAACAAGCTTTCCCGAGCCTCTGCTGATGATCGGCTGATAAACCATAAAGAAGCCCTGGCACTCATCCATGATGGATTCTCTTATAGCATTGTAAAGAGAAAGCTTCTGAGAATCCCTCACCAGCAAACTCTGGTTAAAAACATTAAGAGTTGTAGCACTGGTATTATCCTTTGCCTTGGCGAGAGCGAAGAGAACACTGGTGTATACCGTATCCGGCATGATGGAGATATCATCGGTATAAACCCCTCCTCCGTAAACATCAATGACTACATTTCTGCCTTTGATCTCTATTCCCTCAAGAAGACGGTTACGGATATTCTCAAATTCCTTTGAGCCAAAAATCTTTAGCTCCTCATCCCCCTCCTCAAAGGCCTTCAGTATGGCAAACTTAGTCCCTTCAAGCTTATAGACCTCCGCACCGTTTCTGTTAAGCATCATGATATCGGCTATCACACGAAGTGTCCTGTTTCCCTCCATGTAGCCGTAATTATTGTTGATGGACGCAAAATCCCTGATACCCAGAAGCATAATGAAGTAAGGCTTACCATCAGCATTGTACTCATTCATCTTCTCCATCATCATGCTTGTTGTATGAAGCCCCGTGGTGGCATCAATAAGATTACTCTTTTCATAATTGACAACGAGACCTGCATAAAACACAAGCTCACGGTCCTCTCTAAGCATCTTTGAATAAGTGGATACTGTAACATATTTGCCCTCCTTATTCATGATCCTGTAGGGAATATTAAGTTCATCTATCTCACCGGCCTTCATCCTCAAAGATTCCCGGATAAACTGCTCTCTGTCATCAGGATGGATCAAGCTGATATATTCACTCAGAGCCTCGGCTTCATCCATCACCTGACCGGAAAGACCAAGATAATCTACGATTTCCTCGCACCACCAGACCTTTCCTATGGTGTAATCCGCATAAAAAGCATACCAACCCTCTTTTTTGTTGGTAAAGACCTTAAATAATTCGTCGAAGTATTTTACTTTCAGATTGCTTTCCATATATTCACCAGCAAACGTACGTACCTGACATCCGTTCCTTTCTTTCAAAATCGGGACTCCTACTCTTTCAATCCCGACATGCCTTTAGGTTTATTTCGGCAAAATAATAAAAAAATTAAGTTTTTCGCAAAAATCTTTTTGCCGGACATCCGCAAGGGACAACATCCACCGATGATGGTTCCCTTCAGCGAAAACCGTCCCCCGTAGACAACTTCCAAAATACTCCCAAAATTAAAAAGCCTGATATGCTGCTCTTTTGAGTAGTCATATCAGACTTTAAGGGTCACTGTTCTTTTTCTGATTGATCAAGCTTTGTTACAAGCTGTTTCTTACCCTTGCCATATTCAATCAGGGTCACTGTTCTTTTTCAGGATGATCAAGCTTTGTTACGGCATCAATTATCGAGGTTGTTCCACCTGTTTCCAGAATCTCTCTGATCTTATCGATATCCCCAGCATTCATATGATTCTTTCCGAGATACTGCTCATAGTTCTGGGAAAGCCTGAGGGCAAGCTCCCGTTCCTGTGACTCAAGACTTGTTTTAAGGTTCGTGGCCACCGTAAAGGCCTGCTGGAGTTCATCCATCTTCGGCTTATTGGCAGTCTCTATTTCATCTATGATGATGTTCTTTGTAACGGTATCAAAATTGTTCTGGGCACTCTGCTTCTGGCTTATGATGTCACTTCTCTGCTGCTGCAGCTTCGCGATCTCATCATCATAGGAAACAAGATTGTATACAGCCTCGTCAGAATCCTTTCTGATACTGTGCTCAAGCTTCTTTATGATCTTCTTATTGTTTTTTATACGGTTTATAATGTCTCTGCCCTGGCGTACCGTGTCAGCATGCCTGCCGGAAAGATTCATGATGGCTACGTAGATACCTCCAAAAAGGATAATGTCTACGAGGTAGATTCCCACGAGATAAAGTATCTTTCTTTCCGGTATCAGGAAGTATGCACCAAAGGGCAACAGAGCAAAAAGGATGATGAACACTGCCAGAAAGCAGATAAACTCCGCTATTCCTGACGGGTGGAATAATGTATAAAAAACCGGCCACTTGAAGAAGAAGGGAGCATTATCCTTCTTGACTATAGCTGCAAGCTGACGCTTAAGTTCGGTGATCTCAATGCGTCTGGGCTCGGTCTCATTCTTTATACGGCCCTTAACGCCTTCCTCTCTGGCTCTTTCCCTCTCAGCCTGTTTCTTTCTGAGACTGGCCTCCACCTGACTTATCTGCTTGTCATGAGTCTCGGTAAGCTCCTCACTTCTCTGCTTCAAAGTCTTGTCGATCTTATCCTGAATGCTCTTTCTGAACTCATCAAGAGCGACAGAAGCCTGCCTTTCCGTCTCTATCTGAGTTGAAATCTGATTACAGATATTCTGATACTCAGCTATTGCATTTTTCGCATCCTCCAAAAATGCCTGGGGATTTTCAATTTCCATTCCCATTATGTATGCCTCCCGATCGTCACGTTATGAACTGGTATTATCATAGGATATTTTTGTGAATTAATTATTAACAATTGAATTTTTTTCTATTTTACAGCATTGCAAAGATTGCTCCTTTGGAATATAGTGTAAGCCAAAATCTGTTTTTTCATGCCTTGTTATCCTAAGAACAGATATCCGTTCGGTTGTCTCACAGAGCTCATCCGAACTGAATCTGTATATAAGAAACAAACGGCGAAAAACCTGACTTTATAAAGGAGAATCCCATGTTCCGAATGAGCGGCTCAATTTACAGAAACGGTCAGATCGTAAAAGAATGCGTATCCCGGCAGGAGGACAACTCCATGTCCAGAACAGACCGTGTCCTTACAGCACTTAAAGAAATATGTGAGTATATGGATCTTGCCGTCCCCATCTGGCTTCAGTCAAACATAAATGAGTTCAGACGAAAATCCATCACTGCCTTCAGATCCGATTCCTTTGTTGAACCCATCGGCTTTGACTATCTGAGGATTGAAGTCATAGAGGAGTAATGCTTTCTTCCTCTTTTCTGTCGATGCTTCAGCCTGCCGTTTCTGCCATGACATTGCGGAAGCGACAGGCTGACTTTTGAATCAGACCTCAAAACCACCTGTCATTTCATCAGAGTCTTTCCACCAGAGCCTCTGTAAGTCTCACGCAATGCTCAATTGCCTTTTTCTCAAAGGTAGGATAGTCCATCTGTGCTGAATTGTCTGCCTTATCCGAAATAGCTCTTATGATAACGAACGGCACCTTATTCTGCCATGCAACCTGAGCTATGCCAGCCCCCTCCATCTCACAGCATTTTCCCTGGAAATGTTTGACTATCCACTCCTTGGTGTCATTATCGGAAACAAACTTATCGCCGCTGCACACGCGCCCTATGAAGGTGTGGATATCCGGATTTACCTTCCGGTTCTCCTCCTCCGCAAATGCTATAAGCCTGTCATCTGCCTTGAAAGAAAGTGTTCCCACTCTCGGAATCTCACCGAGCTGATATCCGAAGGCAACCGCATCCATATCATACTGGACAGCGTCCTCTGAAAGCACGATGTCACCGATGTCAATGTGGGCGTCCAGGGATCCGGCGATACCCGTGTTTATAACCTGCTCCACCTTGTAGCGGTCTATGAGCACAGCTGTGCAGGCGCCGGCATTAACCTTGCCTATACCTGAACGGACAACCGTAACATACTTTCCCTTAAGCTTTCCCGTTACAAAGGTAAGGCCGTTATGTACTTCCGTGACAGCGTCTGTTATATCCACCTTCAGCTTCTCAACTTCCTCATCCATTGCGCCAATTATTCCAATCATGATAACAATTCACCTTTCTCGTCTCTACATGTATGTTTTTTGTTTATATCTGACTCACAGACGCCTTATGACCGACTCTTTAATCCATCTTTTCGCCTTAAATAACTGAGATGTTGCTGCAGATCTGAAATCGTCTCTCATCAGGAATTCTTTTCCTGATTCTCCCTGACCACATCCCTGAGCACCTGAAGTACACGATCAACGCCATTAGCCTGATCCGAATTCTGCATGGCTATGATGTATCCGGACTTCTTGAGATACACCTCATGAACTGCCTTATAAAGGAGTTCAATGTCTTCCTCCATCTTATGCTGGTCAAGCACGTAACTGAAGCCCTGCTTTTCGAAGGATTCGGCGTTCAGTATCTGGTCACCTCTGCTTGCATCAAGAGGCAGCGGGATAAGAATGTTTGGCTTCTTCAGTGCCACAAGCTCGCAGATAACATTGGCACCTGCACGTGAAATAACCACGTCTGCAAGGGCATACAGATTTCTCAGTCCATTTGTAAGGAACTCATACTGCTTATAGCCCTTTGTATCCTTGAGACTTTCATCAAGATTATTCTTGCCGCAGACATGGACAATGTCAAAGTCCTCCAGGAATCTGGGAAGCAGTTCACGTACCGCATTGTTGATGGCAACGGAACCAAGAGAGCCTCCGATGATCATAAGAACGGGTTTCTTTCCGTCAAAGCCGGTCATTTCAAGCCCCTCTTCACGGGTACCCTGGAGAAGCTTCTCTCTGATGGGAGAACCGGTGAGAACCGCCTTTCCCTTAGGGAGATTCGCAAGTGTTTCAGGGAAATTGCAGCAGATTTTGTCGCATGCCCTGACACTCAGACGGTTTGCAAGTCCGGGAGTCATATCCGATTCATGAGAAACAACCGGGATATGGAGACTGCGGGCCGCCCACACTACGGGAACAGCAACAAAACCACCCTTACTGAATACTATATCGGGCTTGATCTCCTCAAGAGCCTTTCTAGCCTCATTGTAGCCTTTAAGTACCCTTATGGGATCGGAAAAATTCTTAACATCAAAGTATCTTCGAAGCTTTCCCGTGGATATACCGGTGTAGGGAATGCCTTCGGCCTCTACCATTTTCTTTTCAATGCCGTCATAAGAGCCAATGTAGTAGACCTCGTACCCGTCCTTCTTCATTCGAGGGATAAGTGCTATATTGGCAGTGACGTGGCCGGCTGTTCCTCCGCCGGTCAGTACTACTTTACCGATCATTCTTTTCTCCTCATCTATTAATGCTGCTTACGAGAGCCTTAATAACCGACATACAGCTGCAGATTTAATTGGTTCCTTTGTAAGCGATTTTCCTGCCGTTTATTTCCGGCTTACCGATTTTGATTTAACAGTCCTTTGATCAAAGTGCCTTTATAAGTTTATCGCAGATTTCGCCCATCTTTTCGGGGGCTGTCTTTCCGGGCTTCCAGAGTACCATCTCGTCGGCATTGCCGTAGCGCGGGATGATGTGGGTATGGAAATGGTTTACAGTCTGTCCTGCTGCCTCTCCGTTGTTCTGAACAACATTAAAGCCCTTTGCTCCTAATGCCTTTTTCATGGCTGTTCCGATCTTTCCCGCAAGGGGCATCACACCTGAAGCGATACTGTCGGGAAGCTCTGTAAGGTCAGTGTAGTGCTCCTTTGGTATAATGAGCACATGTCCGTCTGATGCCGGATTTGCATCAAAGATCACTCTGAATGTATCGTCCTCATACAATGTTGTTGTAGGTATATCTCCATTGGCAAGCTTACAAAAAATACAATTATCGTCTTTCATGTCGAACCTCCGCTTCTTCGTTAAAAACTAGAAATATGTAACAGTTCAGCCGGGATGCCTTATTTTCGCAGTGAACAAGGCGTTACATTGACCCATATTCTGTACCGACCCCCAAAAGTTAGACCAAGAATCTAACTTTTGGAGGTCGGTATTATTATGTCAAAATATTCCTTTGATTTTAAGAAAAGAATAGTCATGGAATATCTGAAAGGTGAAGGCAGCTTGCGCTATCTTTCAAAAAAGTATGGATTTGGATCTAATTGTCAAATAAGAAGATGGATTGCTGCATACAAAAATTTTGGAGATGAGGGCTTAATGGGTCCTTTAAAAAATGAAGATCATTCTTTCGAGAAAAAACTAGCTGTTGTAGAATTATATCTATCAAGTGAGCTATCCTATCAGGAATTAGCGCTACGCGAAGGTATAGCATGTCCAACCATAATTTCGAATTGGGTTAGGCGTTTTCGAGCAGCTGGTCCTGATGCACTGAGACCACATAAGAAAGGTCGAAATAAACCATTGGAAAATTCAAAAGAGAAAACTTCTACACCATCTACGGAAACTCCCATAGACACAAGTGCAGAACATGTCAAAGAGTTAGAAGATGAATTACTTAAACTCAGAATAGAGAATGCCTTTTTAAAAGAACTGAGGAGGCTGCGTTTGGAGGACGAAGCAAAAATGAGAGAACGGCGCGGATCATCAACAGTCTCCGAAGACAGTTCAAGCTAAAAGACCTTCTCTCATATACAGGTATGCCCAAAGCGACCTTTATGTACTGGCAAAAAAGATTTGACCGGGAGAATCCGGATAAGGCGTTAGAAGAAACGATTCTGGCAATACGTGAGAACAACAAGGATTATGGTTACCGTAGAGTTGTAGGTGAATTACATAATCAGGGGCATAGGGTTAATAAAAAGAAAGTGCAGCGAATCATGCAGAAACTGTGTCTTCAGGTTACATCCTTTACTCATAAAAGCCGAAAATATAGTTCTTATAAAGGAAAAGTCGGAACTGTTGCTCCTAATAGGATTAGAAGGCGATTTAATACACCTATACCGCATCAGAAGATAACAACTGATACATCAGAGTTTAAGTACTACGAAGTAGATGCAAAAGGTCACATGACGATGCACAAGCTATACCTGGATCCATTTATGGATATGTGTAACGGAGAAATACTGAGCTTTGGAATAGATAAACGGCCTTCGGCAAAAAATGTAATGGATGCACTTGAACAAGCAATAGAAATTACTTCAGATTGCCCTTATCGCAGAACTTTTCACAGTGATCAAGGGTGGGCTTATCAGATGAAGGCTTATTCACATCGGTTAAAACAAGAACGTATCTTCCAAAGCATGTCTAGAAAAGGTAATTGCCTTGATAATTCGATAATGGAGAACTTCTTCGGATTGCTCAAACAAGAAATCTATTATGGAGTAGTTTATTATAGTTACGAAGACTTGAAATCCGCAATAGAACGATATATCAAGTATTACAATGAACAAAGAATTAAAGAGAAACTAGGATGGATGAGCCCTGTTCAGTATAGGCTCAGCCTCTTGGCTGCATAAAAATAGCGTAGCAGCCATAAATCTGCTACGCTTAAAAAGTCTAACTTTTGGGGGTCGCCTCAAAGAATATGAGTCATTTATAACAGCATCGTTCCTTGACTTATATTTTTGTTTTCGAGAATATGAGTCATTTATAACAGCATCGTTCCTTGACTCATATTTCGTTTTCGAGAATATGGGTCATTCAGAATCAGATATTTCTTAACATCTATTATCGTTGTTTATTAAGCCTTGATATTCTTCACATAGTTG
>JAILDF010000301.1 GCA_024689585.1 Oribacterium sp. | reverse complement strand
GTCAAACTATGCGAAGTCCAGAGGTTACAATCTCAGTGAGCTCACAAAGCCTGAGTATATAGAAGGTGTTATCAGAAGATACAGCTATATCGACTGGGAAGCGGTTCTTGCTTCTGTCGGAAGAGGAGGCATCAAAGAGTCACAGGTAGTGGCCAAGCTCATAGAGCTGAAGAATAAAACAGAGGAAACCAACATTTCCGATGAGGATATCATTCAGAATCTTGAGGGCATGACCAAGAAGCCTGAGATCATACGCAAGTCAAAGTCCGGAATTGTTGTTAAGGGTATCCATGATCTGGCTGTTCGTTACGCTAAATGCTGTTCACCTGTGCCCGGTGACGAAATCGTAGGTTTCGTAACCAGAGGCAGGGGCATCACTATCCATCGTACCGACTGCATTAACATGATGAACCTTCCGGAGGACGAAAAGGCCCGCCTTATCGAGGCAGAGTGGCAGAAGGATATCACAGGTGAAACCTATGCCACAGAGCTTGAGATCTACACAACCAACAGAATGGGTCTTCTGGTGGATATTTCAAAGGTGCTTTCTGATTCCGGTATAGATATTAAGGCTCTTACCTCAAGAGTCGGAAAGAACGAAAAGGCCACCATAACAGTTTCCTTTGATATACACAATAAGGAAGAACTTCAGACCCTTGTCAGCAAGATTCATAAGATAAAAGGTGTTGTGGATATCGTCAGAGCACAGGGGTGATATAGTTTCAGGAATGTTCCTTCTTTCTGTATCAACGCAGTTTCAGGAATGTTCCTTTCTGTATCAATGCAGCTTCAGGAATGTTCCTTTCTGTATCAATGCAGCTTCAGAAATGTTCCTTCTTTCTATATAAGCGCAGCTTCAGATGCCCTGGTGAGTTAATCTATCATGGAATTCCGGGAGGAAAAATGCTTAAGATTTCAAAATATATCACAGGCATGTTGGAGACAAATGTATATTTTCTGATCGATACAGATACGCATAAGTGCGTTGTGGTCGATCCGGCAGACAATGCCGATCATATCATAAATATCATTGATAATGAGCTTGAGGCAAAACCCATGCTCATTCTCCTGACACATGCACATTTTGATCATATGGCAGCGGCGGGTGAAGTTGCCGGGCATTATGGCATAGGGATCAGGGTCAATGCATTGGACGAGGGGCATATGCAGGATCCGGAAAAGAACCTGAGCAAAATGTTTTCTAAACCTTTAAGCTTCCTTCCTTCCGAGTATGACACTTTCAGGGACGGAGATATATTGAAGCTTCTTGACAGAGACATAAAGGTTATAGGAACTCCGGGACATACACCGGGCTCCAGCTGCTTTTATATTGAGAATGGTCTCAGTTACACACCAAACGGTGCCTCGGAACCCAAGATCTGTCCTGTCCTTATAGCCGGGGACACCCTGTTTCAGGGATCCTTCGGAAGAACAGATTTCCCGGGAGGATCCGAGGAGGAATTATTCAAAAGCATAAAAGAAAAGCTTCTCATTTTACCGGATAACACTTCGGTTTTTCCGGGACACGGGCCTCAAACAAGCATTGCCATAGAAAAGAGATACAATCCTGCGGCATATTAAGGAATAAAACATTGATCAGATTAATTTTAGATAAAACAGCAGAGAGTTTTGAACAGGACATCAGAGAGCTTGTACAGGAGTTCTATCCCGGAGAAGATTTTGAGATAAGAACGGAAGAGGGTGTTCATTTTACCAATACCACACAGGAGGAGAAGAATGCCCTTAAACAGGCGAAAGCCACCGGGGAGAATGCCGAAGTAAATAAAAAGTCAACAAAAAATAAGGCAAGGATGGCTTCCGAGATAACTCCCGAGGGCGTTCAGGATGAAAAAATCAGACTATCTTTTGAAGTTGCAGCATCAGAGATGCCCCTGACAGGAGTCAGAAAAGACGATAAATCCGTGATCAAAAAAGAGCTCTATGAAACTCTTGTAAACATGACCGGAAAAGAGCTCCCCTGGGGTGATCTTACCGGCATAAGACCGGTTTCACTGGTAAGCCCTATGGTGGAGGCTACCATAGAGAAACGTAAAACAGAAAGCGGGAGCGATTCTGTTAAAGAACTGACAGAATCTGAGATCAGGAACATTAAAACCTCACTTACAAAAGAGTACTGCATTAAAGGTGAAAAGCTTGATCTCATGACAGACATAGCTTTAAGAGAATACAGAATCCTTAACCGAATCTATGACTTAACGGGAAGAACCTACAAAGAAGGCTGGAGCCTGTACATCGGTATCCCCTTCTGCCCCACAAGATGTCTTTACTGCTCATTTTTAAGCAACACAATTTCTGCCTGGGAAAAGAGACTCCCGGAGTATATGGATAATCTCCGAAAAGAAATAAAATATACCGTTACTGAAATGTGCGGCAGGTATAAGCGACCCCTCCAGACCATATATATCGGTGGAGGAACCCCCACTGCACTTGATGAAAAGTGGCTTAAGGTTCTTATGGATATAGTCCATGAGGAGTGTGGCGATGCCAATGTTCCCATCTTGAGCAATGAAACTTCCCCGGCACATGCCCGGAAGCATACAGTCACAGGAATGCCGGGCATCGTGGAGTTTACCGTTGAAGCCGGAAGGCCCGATTCCATAACAAAAGAAAAGCTTCAGATACTCAAGGCTGCCGGCGTAGACAGAATTTCCGTTAACCCACAGACCTTCAATCAGAAGACTCTAGATCTCATTGGAAGAAAACACAATGTTGAATCAGTAATAGAAAAATATGAGCTTGCGAGAGAAGTCGGCTTCGAAAACATTAACATGGATATCATACTGGGACTTCCCGGAGAAAAGCTGCCGGAGGTAACCCATACCCTTTGTGAGATAGCCGGAACAAAACCTGACAGCCTCACAGTACACAGCCTTGCCATAAAACGTGCCGCAAGACTCACCCTGGAAAGAGATTTCTGGGCCGGCATCTACCGTGCCGGAGATGAAAACGAAATAATGGCGGAAACAAAACTTAAATTCCGATATCCTGAAATCACCCGCATGATGATGGCAGCTTCCTATACAGCCGAAGTCCTTAACCTTAAACCCTACTATCTGTATCGCCAGAAAAATATGGCCGGAAATCTGGAAAATGTAGGCTACTCAGCAGAAGGAAAAGAATGCCTCTACAACATACTGATGATGGAAGAAAAGCACACCGTCATCGGCTGCGGAGCCGGCTGTTCCAGCAAATTCGTCCTTCCCTCAAAAGACGGTGACCCTACGCATAAGCGCGTCGAACGCTGCGACAACGGCAAAGACATTAAATCCTATATTGAAGACGTAGACAAGTTCATTAAACGAAAAGAAGAATTGTTTTCACTGATAAAAGAATAATTAGAACATGATCTCCGTGAACTTATGTAAGTCCGATCATAGAACCCTCAAGCTCTGTCCGTCCGTTTTTTCACTAATATTTCAATAAAACATGTCGAAATAAACTCGTGTATATAGTTTTGTGAAATTTCGGTATTTGGAGTCTGTATTTATGAAATACGTTGAAACCACAGCTGATAAAAACCTGGATGCCATTTTGGCAGAAAACAAAGGCCTGTATGGTGATTCCAATTTGATTGTGTTTATTTCGGGTGAGGAATTACATCTGGCCGCTGATAAGATATACTCAAATTTCCCGGGAGTCGATGTGATAGGCTTCCACTCTTTTATGTTCCGTCATGGCTCAGTTGATACAAACGGAACAGTCATGATGATATTTGATAAGAATTCACCTGACTATGATTATCAATTTGGTATCATTAACGGAATAAGTGCAAACCCCATAAAAAACGTTCTATCCATCCAGAAACAGATTGAGGAGTTAGAGCCGGGAGAAAATGACACCGTTTGTTTTGAATTCTGCACCGGTAATGAGGATCATCTGCTTACGTCTTTGAACGCTATTATAAAGGAGTATGGAATCCTTGCCTTTGGACTCACAGCTGTGGGGCAAAAGCTGACTGATCAGAGCTATGTTTTTTACAATGGCTTATATTTTGATGATGCCTGCGTATATGTGATTATAAAAAACAATTATGGAAGGATCATCACCTATTCTCAAAATATCTATATGCCCCATGATGACAGCAGGATTTATATTGCTACGAAGGTTGACAAGAAAACCCAGACACTGCTTGAACTGAACGGCCGTCCTGCCGCAGAGGTTTATTGCGAAGATCTGGGACTTCCCATAGAGAAAATTGAGTCGGCATTTCCTTACCATCCATTGTGTAAGGTGATCGGTCAGAATACCTATCCGGTTTCGGTAAGGGCATGCATAAAAGATGGTGGTCTTACACTTTTTAAACAGATTAACCAGAATGATATGCTGTATATAGCAGATCTTGGTGATTATAAAAAAATCATAACCGATCATTTTGAGAATTTAAAAAAGGAAGTTCCCAATGCTTCAACCATAATAACTATTGACTGTATTTACAGATACAGGCTTTTTGAAAATGAAAACATGCTGGACTGGTATGCAGATTTTCTGGATAAGGCAGGAATGCAGACGCTTGGAATAATGGGAGCAGGAGAGCAGTATGATCTTCAGCATTGTAACCAGACCATGATCAGTGCTGTCTTTGTACATGATCATGATAAGAAAAAGGATATAAAGAAAGTGTCTTCCGGAACTGTAGACTCCATACTTTCGAGCTTTTCATATATCAGAAATGAGGATTTTGTACAGGGTGAAGAGTCTCTGAGTGAGAGAATCTATCCCCTTGACTATATGATCAATTACATCAGAAATAAAAAGGACAGTATAGTAGAGGAAGAAACCTCCATACTGAGTAAGATCGTATCCGGGCGTCATGATCTAAGAAAGAAAATACCGGATAATACCAGGCCTGAGGAATTATATAAATTGATTATAAGGCTGATCGAAGAGGGAAAGGATATTGCAGATACCATCGCTGCCATAAACCTGCATATTGAAGACATCGGCAATATGCTGGATCAGACAGAGTACCTTATCAATGATGTTGTATATACAGACGGACTTACGGGGTTAAAAAACAGAACTTTTTACAACAATCTCGGTGATACCTTCTTCAATGAAGCCGAAAAGAAATCAGGCTTATCTATGGCCTTTTTTGACATAGATGATTTTAAACATTTCAATACCGATTTTGGACATGATTTTGGTGACGAAGTACTCAGAAAGCTGGCTCAGATAGTAAAACGTTTCTTTATTACTGACACCAATATCCATGTCATCAGAATGGGAGGCGACGAATTTGTGGTTCTTAATCCGTCAGCACTATCCTATGAAAGCTTTGTGAACCGCATGGACAAAGCAAGGGATCATATATCCGGCTACAAGGTAGAGCATGATGGTATGACGGCAAATCTGACCATAAGTATCGGCATGGCAGATTCCCGGAAGGACGAAATAAGTAACCTGTGGAATTTATACAGGGTTGCCGATATGAGGCTGTATGAGGCCAAGGATTTAGGAAAGAATACGGTAAAAGCCTACTGATGAAATATTTCATGAACCGGAATCGGGAATGTAAGCATCAGCATTTAACCTGGGCACATGTAAAGGAAAAAGCAGACCATGAGATTAAATAAAATACTTATAGTTTTGATCACAGCAGTTATACTTGCAACAACCGGCTGCCTTTTTAAGCCTGAAAAAAAGACTGCTACGGAAGAGGATTTCACCGCCGCAGTTGAAGAAATGGGACTTAAGGTTGTCAATGATACCGAAACCTACAGTGATTCCGTCGGGATAACAACTTCCCTTTACGGAATCACGGATGATCGCTCCGAGTCCTACGAGTTTTATGTATTTAGATCCACAGAAGATGCCGGAGTGCAGTTTGATTCACTGCATATTCAGATAGGTGACACCGACGCCAAAGACAAAGTTGAAACAAACATATCCGGAACAAACTACTCCCTCTACAAAGCAGAAGTAGATGACCTTTACTACCACGTTTGCTGGGTGGAAAACACTTTATTCTTCGGATCATCGGTGAAAGAAAAAAAGAGCGACATAGTAGAGTTCGCAAAAAAGCTCAGATATGACTGATTAAAATAATGCTTCAACCGGTTAATAGAAGTGAAGAGACGGTGGGCATCACTACATAAACGACTCGTTTATGTAGTGATGCCCACCGTCTTTGCCCCACTCGGTTTATTTACCCGGTTTGAAAGCACTCGTGATGTTAACGACTGCAGGAATCATATCATCACCGGCAGTGGTACCTGCGTAGCTTCTGAGACGGTTAATGAAGGAATCCTGATCGGTTTCAACATTCATTACAAGTCTCATCTCCCGGAGATTCTGATCAAACTCCAGGAATGAGTGACATTTCTCGATCGTAGGAAGCTCTTCAAGAGCGTTTTCGAGAGTGCTCAGGTCATAATACTTACGACCCTTGCTGCCATCCGTCAATACTACACGTCCGCTGTTCTCAAGGAAATCTATTCGACCGTCGATCATAATTCTTGCAATGATACCTGTATCATAAAGCTTTCCTTCACGCCATGGATCATTGATGACTTCCTTGCTTTCAATAGGAGGAACATCCTTTATAAAGAGCTTACCCCATGCGCCAAAAGGCTTCTTTGAGTAGTGGTCGTCAAGGATGTAAACCTTTACCTTGTCTAAGCTTGGAAGCTTAATGAGTTCCTTTCCGGCTTCAGCATTAAGCTCTCCTACTGTAACACTGTATAAGTGCGGATAAGCCTCATCCGGAAGGTGGTATTTAACCTTACGGGCACTTGGCTCTGTTGTGAAAGTATTGAGTACAGCCTCATAGCATTCAAGGAACAATCTCAGCTGATCCTCGTCAAATCTGTTCTTCCAGAAACGAAGCTCCACACGATAGCCAATGTTATCCTCATGCACATTCATGTGGAATGGAAGAGAGTCAAGCTGCAGATGTACCGGTTTTGCAGGAAGCCCACCGATTTCAGGAATATATACTATATCACCCTGATACTGGAAGAACATCTCGCCCTCACGGCTGAGTGCGATAGGACTCTGCATGGAATCCATGATCTGCTTGCCCATACGCTTCAGGAAAGTATTGGAGGTTTCGTGAGGTATGCGCTGTGAGCGGAGATAATAGGTCTTAAAGAGACATCCGCAAAGTCTTCTCCAGCGACCGTCGGTACGTCCTGAATGGATACTGCAGGTAGTTACGTCATCTTCTCCCGAGAAAAGACTGACTGTATAGTTGAAAGAGGTCAGGAAGAGAACATTCTCCGAAACACCGTTAAGCTTACAGAAGTTCTGTATCTTTCTCTTTGAAGTCTTGTCAAAGCGCTTACGGATAACTCCCTTGTCTGCGTGGTTCAGATCCTCTTTTTCCTTCTTGTTGAGAAGAGAACGCTCAAGCTTATAACCCATCATAAGGTTACCGTAATAATCGGTACCCTTACGTACACCTCCATCCTTTATCATCTGGCAGTCATCAAGGATGTAGTCATAAACCGTATAAACCTCTTTTTCAACAGGCTTTCCTGCATAAGCACGGTTTACATCCTCGAGAAGTATGTTCATGCTTATTCCGTCACCCATGATATGGCTCACATCAAAGAGCATAAACTTACGTGTTTCTGTTCTGTACAGGCTTATATGATAAAGCTTGTCCTGACCGTCATACCTGAAGGCCCTGAGAAGGCCATTTTCAGTCTCCTGCCACTTTTCATCAGGTACATCAATGATAGGAACATCAGGCTTCCAGTCGTCATGACGGTATAATGCAAGATAATGGGTTTCGGGATCAGGCTGAATCATTCCCTTTACACCCGGATGAGCGTTGATGGTTTCAACTATAGCTGCCTGGAGTCTTTCAAGGTCAATGTTTGGATCCAGTTCAAATGTGAATGGAAGATTTCCTGTTGTATTTCCCGGGATTACATAAGCAAAATACATCATCATGCCGGTAAGAGGATACTTGTCCTGATACGGATGAACCTCCATACCCTTGGTTACTCCAAGGAAGTCATCCAGCTCCTTAACAGTATGGTTGTTAAGGATATCCTGGTAGCTCAGGATCTTACCCATCTGAGACTCAACCTCTTCGATAAGTTGGATACACGCCATGGAATCCATGCCGGCTGCAAAGAGGTCAGTAGTGATACCGATCATATCGTTGTCGATAAGTCCGGAAATGATCTCAATAAGCTTCTTCTGGTTCTCGTTCTCAGGTTTAACGATGACATCCTTCTGATTTACAACGTCCTTACGCTCAGCCTGAACCTTGCTTCTGATGATCTTTCTGGAAGAGGTCTTCTCAAAAGGTTTATTTCTGATGACAACATCGGAAATTCTTGCGAAGGTAGGAAGCTCCTGATTATGTGTTGTCACAAGCTCCTTAACGGCAGCTTTGATATCCTTTATGCCATTATTGTCGGCATACTCAAAGTTGGGATATACCTCGGCGATGATCTGGTCATTCTCTTCCAGAGCAACGATATCAGTTACCAGCATGTCTCCGTCGAAAAGGTTTTCGATGGTCTCGGGAGAAACATTTTCACCGTTTGACAGGATGATGAGATTCTTTTTACGACCTGTAAGGTAGATGAAATTATCCTCATCGATACGTGCAAGGTCCCCGGTTCTCAGCCAGCCGTCTTCTGTAAAGGCTTCTTTTGTGGCCTCCGGATCCTTATAATATCCCATCATTACTGACGGACCCTTAACCTGAAGCTCACCATCCACGAGACGTGTCTGGCAGTTTCTTACTATGATACCGACACTGCCGCGCTTTTCGGGACGATCATAAACGGGAACGGCA
>JAILDF010000300.1 GCA_024689585.1 Oribacterium sp. | reverse complement strand
GTCAAACTATGCGAAGTCCAGAGGTTACAATCTCAGTGAGCTCACAAAGCCTGAGTATATAGAAGGTGTTATCAGAAGATACAGCTATATCGACTGGGAAGCGGTTCTTGCTTCTGTCGGAAGAGGAGGCATCAAAGAGTCTCAGGTAGTAGCCAAGCTCATAGAACTGAAGAATAAAACAGAGGAAACCAACATTTCCGATGAGGATATCATTCAGAATCTTGAGGGCATGACCAAGAAGCCTGAGATCATACGCAAGTCAAAATCAGGAATCGTTGTTAAGGGTATTCATGATCTGGCTGTTCGTTACGCTAAATGCTGTTCGCCTGTGCCCGGTGATGAGATAGTAGGCTTCGTAACCAGAGGCAGGGGCATCACTATCCATCGTACCGACTGCATTAACATGATGAACCTTCCCGAGGACGAGAAGGCCCGCCTTATCGAGGCAGAGTGGCAGAAGGATATCACGGGTGAAACCTATGCCACAGAGCTTGAGATCTATACCACCAACAGAATGGGACTTCTGGTTGATATTTCAAAGGTTCTTTCTGATTCAGGCATAGACATCAAGGCTCTTACCTCAAGAGTCGGAAAGAATGAAAAGGCAACCATAACAGTTTCCTTTGATATACACAATAAGGAAGAGCTTCAGACTCTTGTCAGCAAGATTCATAAGATAAAAGGTGTTGTGGATATCGTCAGAGCACAGGGGTGAGAAAGGTTTAGGACTATCACTACTGTCAATGTGGAGTTGGATACAATGAAGAGTAAGATTACCCGCCATGAGATAGTTTTATGGCAATCTTAACTGTCAACGCGGTGATAGATACTTAAGAAGCTGACCTATCATGAATTTCCGGGAGGAAAAATGCTTAAGATTTCAAAATTTGTCACAGGTCCGTTGGAGACAAATGTATATTTTCTGATAGATACAGATACGCATAAGTGCGTTATAGTTGACCCGGCAGACAATGCCGATCATATCATAAATATCATTGATAATGAGCTTGAGGCTGAACCTTTGCTTATTCTCCTGACACATGCACATTTTGATCATATGACAGCGGCGGGAGAAGTTGCCCGGCATTATGGCATAGGGATCAGGGTCAATGTTTTAGACGAAAGTCATATGCAGGATCCGGAAAAGAACCTGAGCAAAATGTTTTATAAACCTGTGAGTTTTCTTCCATCCGAATATGACACTTTTAAGGACGGAGATGTACTGAGGTTTCTTGACAGAGACATAAAGGTTTTGGGAACTCCGGGACACACACCCGGCTCCAGCTGCTTTTATATCGAGGATGGTCTCAGTTACATACCAAACGGTGCATCGGAACCGAAGATTTGTCCGGTCCTTATGGCCGGTGATACCCTGTTTCAGGGTTCCTTCGGGCGAACAGATTTCCCCGGAGGGTCTGAGGAAGAGTTATTTAAAAGCATTAAAGAAAAACTCCTGACGCTCCCTGCACAGACCTCGGTTTTTCCGGGACACGGCCCCCAGACCAGCATTGCTATTGAAAAAAGGTACAACCCGGCAGCCTATTAAGGAATATAACATTGATAAGATTAATTTTAGATAAAGCAGCAGAAAGCTTTGAACAGGACATCAGAGAACTTATACAGGAGTTCTATCCCGGAGAGGATTTTGAGATAAGAACCGAAGAGGGTGTTCATTTTACAAACACCACCCAGGAAGAGAAGAATGCCCTTAAACAGGCAAAAGCCACCGGTGAGAATGCTGAAGTAAATAAGAAATCCACAAAAACCAAGGCAAAGAAGGCCTCGGAAATAACACCGGAGGGTGTTCAGGATGAAAAGATCAGACTTTCTTTTGAAGTCACAGCTTCCGAGATGCCCCTCACAGGCATAAGAAAAGACGATAAATCCATAATCAAAGCAGAGCTGTATGAAACACTTGTGAGTATGACCGGAAAAGAACTCCCCTGGGGAGACCTTACCGGCATAAGACCGGTTTCCCTGGTGAGTCCCATGGTGGAAGCTGCCATAGAGAAACGTAAAAAAGAAAGCGGCAGCGATTCTGTATATGAGCTGACAGAAGCTGAAATCAGAGACATTAAAACCGCACTGACAAAAGAATACTGCATCGAAGGTGAAAAGCTGGATCTCATGACAGACATAGCTCTCAGAGAACACAGAATCCTTAACCGTATCTATAGTGCAACCGGAAGAACCTACAAAGAAGGCTGGAGCCTGTATATCGGTATCCCCTTCTGCCCTACAAGATGTCTCTACTGTTCATTTTTGAGCAACACAATTTCAGCCTGGGAAAAGAGACTCCCGGACTATATGGACAATCTCCGTAAAGAGATCAGGTATACGGTTTCTGAAATGTGTGGAAAACACAGGCGGCCACTCCAGACCATATATATCGGAGGAGGCACTCCCACTGCACTTGATGAAAAGTGGCTCAAAGTACTCATGGATATGGTACACGAAGAGTGCGGCGATGCCAATGTTTCCATCTTGAGCAATGAAACTTCCCCGGCACATGACTGGAAGCAAACAGTTACAGGTATGCCAGGTATCGTAGAGTTCACCGTTGAAGCCGGAAGACCCGACTCCATAACAAAGGAGAAGCTTCAGATACTCAAGGCTGCAGGAGTAGACAGAATTTCCGTCAACCCCCAGACCTTCAACCAGAAGACTCTGGATCTTATCGGAAGAAAGCACAGCGTAGAGTCAGTAATAGAAAAGTATAAACTTGCGAGAGAAGTCGGCTTCGAAAACATTAACATGGACATCATACTGGGACTCCCGGGAGAAAAACTTCCTGAAGTGACACATACCCTTTGTGAAATCGCAAAACATAAACCCGACAGCCTCACAGTACACAGCCTTGCCATAAAACGTGCCGCAAGACTCACCCTGGAAAAAGATTTCTGGGCAGGCATTTACCGTGCAGGAGATGAAAACGAAATAATGGCGGAAACAAAACTTCAGGAAGAAGCTGAAGCAATCCGACAGACAGACAGCCTGAAAACTACTTCGGCTTCTGAATGTGCAAAGGGAAAAACAGAATTCAGGTATCCTGAAATCACACGCATGATGATGGCATCTTCCTATACAGCCGAAGTCCTTAACCTGAAACCCTACTATCTGTACCGCCAGAAAAATATGGCCGGAAACCTGGAAAACGTAGGCTACTGTACAGAAGGAAAAGAATGCCTCTATAACATCCTCATGATGGAAGAAAAACACACCGTCATCGGCTGCGGAGCCGGCTGCTCCAGCAAATTCGTCCTCCCCTCAAAAGATGGCGACCCTACGCATAAACGCGTCGAACGCTGCGACAACGGCAAAGACATTAAATCCTATATTGAAGACGTAGACAAGTTCATTAAACGAAAAGATGAATTATTTTCACTGATGAAAAATAATTAGAACATGATCTCAGTGAACTGACGTAAGCCCGTCCACAGAAGCCTGAATGTACGCAATCAGAAATCAGTCGCGGATAAAGAAGATTCAGGACAGAGCCGGAGGGCATCCCTTTTAGAACGTTGAGCTTCGTCGTGAAAAATCAAAATCTGACCCCTTAGAGCCAGTTGGTCCCCTTTTCCTTAGCCCCTCGCCAAGTCTGAGTTTTCATAAAAGTAAACTCAGACATTGGCGAGGGCCTACTGGCTCTTAGGGGTCAGATTTTAGATTTTTCCGAGGAAACGACTCGTTCTAAAAGGGATGCCCTCCGGCTCTGTCCGTCCGTTTTCTACTAATAATTCAGCAAAACCCGTCGACATAAACTTGTGTATATAGTTTGGCAAAAATTCGGTATTTGGAGTCTGAATTTATGAAATACGTTGAAACCTCAGCTGAAAAAAACCTGGATGATATATTGGCAGAAAACAAAGGCATGTACGGTGCCTCCAATTTGATCGTATTCGTATCAGGAGAAGAACTGCATTCAGCTGCAGACAAAATATATTCAAATTTCCCCGGAGTAGATGTGATAGGCTTCCACTCCTTCATGTTCCGCCACGGCTCAGTCGACCCCAACGGAACTGTACTCATGATCTTCGATAAAAACTCACCCGAGTATGACTTTCAATTTGGAATCATTAACGGTATAAGCGCAAACCCCATAAAAAATGTACTGTCCATCCAGAAACAGGTAGAAGAGATACAGCCCGGTGATGGCAATACAGTATGTTTCGAATTCTGCACCGGTAATGAAGACCATTTGCTTACAACCTTAAACGCCATAATAAAAGAACATGGCATCATGACCTTCGGACTCACGGCTGTGGGCCAGAAATTGACAGACCAGAGCTACGTATTCTATAACGGCCTGTATTTTGATGATGCCTGTATATATGTGATGATAAAAAATAATTGCGGAAGAATCATCACCTATTCACAGAACATTTACATGCCTCATGAAGAAGGAATGCTTTATGTCGCAACGAAGGTTGACAAGAAAACCCAGACTATTCTGGAGCTTAACGGCCGACCGGCTGCCGAGGTATACTGTGAAGATCTGGGACTTCCGATAGAGGATATAGAATCAGCATTTCCTTACCATCCTTTGTGCAAAGTGATCGGGCAGAAAACATATCCGGTTTCTGTAAGAGAATGCATAAAAAACGGCGGGCTCAAGCTTTTTAAACAGATAAACCAGAACGATATGCTTTATATAGCAGATCTTGGTGATTATAAAAAAATCATAACCGATCATTATGATAGATTAAAAAGAGAAGTCCCCAATGCTTCTACCATAATGACCATCGACTGCATTTACAGATACAGACTTTTCGAAAAAGAAAATATGATAGACTGGTACGCAGATCTGATGGACAAAGCAGGAAGACAGTGCCTTGGAATAATGGGTGCAGGAGAGCAGTATGATCTGCAGCATTGTAACCAGACCATGATCAGCGCTGTTTTTGTGCATGATAATGACGAAAAGAAGGTAATAAAAGAGGCTTCTCTCCAGAATGCAAACAGTATATTCCCGACATTTTCGTATATCAGGGATGAAAAATCGGACCAGGATGAAGAAACTCTCAGTGAGAGAATCTATCCGCTGGATTATATGATCAACTACATCAAAAATAAAAAAGACAGTATAGTCCAGGAAGAAACTACCATATTGAGTAAGATCGTTTCAGGCCGTCATGATTTGAGACAGAAAATGCCTGATAACCCGAGTCCTGAGGTATTGTATCAGCTGATAATGAGACTGATAAATGAAGGAAAGGAGATTGCCAATACCATCGCAGCCATAAACCTTCACATTGAAGACATTGACAATATGCTGGATCAGACAGAGTATCTTATCAATGATGTAGTATATACAGACGGACTTACAGGATTAAAGAACAGAACCTTTTACAACAATCTGGGGGATTCTTTCTTTGAGGAAGCAAATTCAAAAACGGGAATGTCTATGGCATTTTTTGACATAGATGATTTCAAACACTTCAATACCGATTTCGGACATGATTTCGGTGATGAAGTCCTCAGAAAGCTGGCTAAGGAAATAAAACGGTTTTTCGTTACAGATACCAGTATTCATATCATCCGAATGGGAGGAGACGAATTTGTGGTTCTTAATCCGGCAGCATTGCCCTATGAAACCTTTGTGGAACGTATGGATAAGGCAAGGGAACATATCGCCGCATACAAGGTAGAGCATGATGGCAAGACTGCCAGCCTTACCATAAGTATCGGTATGGCTGATGCAAAAAAAGACGAAATAACAAATTTATGGAATCTGTACCGTGTTGCAGATATGAGACTTTATGAGGCTAAGGATCTGGGAAAGAATACAGTAAAAGCCTACGGCTGAAATATTTCCGGAACCGGAATCAGGAGTGTAAACATTAGCTTTTAATTTGGGCACATGTAAAGGAAAGAGCAGACCATGAGATTAAAAAAAATACTTATAGTTTTGAGTACAGCAGCAATACTTGCAACAACCGGCTGCCTTTTTAAGCCTGAAAAAAAGATTGCTGCGGAAAATGATTTTACCGCCGCAATTGAAGAAATGGGACTTGAGGTTGTTAATGATACTGCAACCTACAGTGATTCAGTCGGGATAACAACCTCCCTTTACGGAGTTAAGGATGATCGCTCCGAGTCTTATGAGTTTTATGTATTTAAATCTACAGAAGATGCCGGAATACAGTTTGATTCACTGCATATTCAGATAGGTGACACCGACGCCAAAGACAAAGTTGAAACAGACATATCCGGAACAAACTACTCCCTCTACAAAGCAGAAGTAGATGACCTCTATTACCACATTTGCTGGGTAGAAAACACCTTGTTTTTCGGTTCTTCGGTAAAAGATAAAAAGAGCGACATAGAAAATTTCGCCAAAAAAATTGGATATGACTAAAAAAGAAAGCCGCAGCGTTGAGCTGCGGCTTTTACTTATTTACCCGGCTTGAAAGCACTCGTGATATTAACGACTGCAGGAATCATATCGTCACCGGCAGTTGTACCTGCGTAGCTTCTGAGACGATTAATGAAGGAATCCTGATCTGTTTCAACATTCATAACAAGTCTCATCTCTCGAATATTCTGATCAAACTCAAGGAATGAGTGACATTTCTCAATTGTAGGAAGCTCCTCTAGAGCATTCTCGAGAGTGCCGAGATCATAGTACTTACGGCCCTTTGAACCATCAGTGAGTACAACACGTCCGCTGTTCTCAAGGAAATCTATGCGTCCGTCAATCATGATTCTGGCGATAACGCCTGTATCATAAAGCTTTCCTTCACGCCATGGATCATTGATGACCTCCTTGCTTTCAACAGGAGGAACATCCTTGATGAAGAGTTTACCCCATGAGCCGAAAGGCTTCTTTGAGTAGTGGTCGTCAAGAATGTAAACCTTAACCTTGTCGGAACTTGGAAGCTTGATAAGTTCCTTTCCGGCTTCAGCATTAAGCTCTCCGACGGTAACAGAGTATAAGTGCGGATAAGCCTCATCCGGAAGGTGGTATTTAACCTTACGGGCACTTGGCTCAGAGGTGAAAGCATTAAGTACAGACTCATAGCATTCAAGGAAAAGTCTCAGCTGATCCTCGTCAAATCTGTTCTTCCAGAAACGAAGCTCCACACGGTAGCCAACGTTGTCCTCATGCACATTCATATGGAATGGAAGAGAGTCAAGCTGCAGGTGTACAGGCTTTGCAGGAAGTCCACCGATCTCAGGAATGTATACGATATCACCCTGATACTGGAAGAACATCTCGCCCTCACGGCTAAGTGCGATAGGACTCTGCATTGAATCCATGATCTGCTTACCCATTCGCTTCAGGAAAGTATTGGAGGTTTCGTGGGGTATGCGCTGTGAGCGGAGATAATAGGTCTTGAAGAGACATCCGCAAAGTCTTCTCCAGCGACCGTCTGTACGTCCTGAGTGGATACTGCAGGTAGTTACGTCATCTTCTCCTGAGAAAAGACCGACTGTATAGTTGAAGGAGGTCAGGAAGAGAACATTTTCCGAAACACCGTTAAGCTTGCAGAAGTTCTGTATCTTTCTCTTGGAAGTCTTGTCAAAACGCTTACGGATAACACCCTTATCAGCGTGGTTCAGATCCTCTTTATCCTTCTTGTTGAGAAGAGAACGCTCCAGCTTGTATCCCTTCATAAGGTTACCGTAATAATCAGTACCCTTACGTACACCGCCATCCTTGATCATCTGGCAGTCATCCAGGATGTAGTCATATACAGTATAAACCTCTTTTTCAACAGGCTTTCCTGTATAAGCACGGTTCACATCCTCAAGAAGTATGTTCATACTTATTCCGTCACCCATGATATGGCTCACATCAAAGAGCATAAACTTACGGGTTTCGGTTCTGTACAGACTTATATGATAAAGCTTGTCCTGACCGTCGTACTTGAAGGCCCGGAGAAGGCTGTCCTCAGTTTCCTGCCACTTTGCATCAGGTACATCAATGATAGGAACCTCGGGCTCCCAGTCATCATGACGGTATAATGCAAGATAATGGGTTTCGGGATCAGGCTGTATCATTCCCTTTACGCCGGGATGAGCGTTGATTGTCTCAACAATAGCTGCCTGAAGTCTTTCAAGGTCAATGTTTGGATCCAGTTCAAAAGTGAATGGAAGATTTCCCGTTGTATTTCCGGGGATGACATAAGCAAAATACATCATCATGCCGGTAAGAGGATACTTGTCCTGATAAGGATGAACTTCCATGCCCTTGGTTACACCAAGGAAGTCATCCAGCTCCTTAACAGTATGGTTGTTAAGGATATCCTGGTAGCTCAGGATCTTACCCATCTGAGACTCAACCTCTTCGATAAGCTGGATACAAGCCATGGAATCCATTCCGGCTGCAAAGAGATCAGTAGTTATACCGATCATATCGTTGTCGATAAGTCCGGAAATGATCTCGATAAGCTTCTTCTGATTCTCGTTCTCTGGCTTAACGATGACATCCTTCTGATTTACAACGTCCTTACGCTCAGCCTGAACCTTGCTTCTGATGATCTTTCTTGAAGATGTCTTCTCGAAAGGTTTATTTCTGATGACAACATCGGAAATTCTTGCGAAGGTAGGAAGCTCCTGATTATGTGCTGTAACAAGCTCCTTAACGGCAGCCTTGATATCCTTGATACCGTTATTGTCGGCATATTCAAAGTTAGGATATACCTCAGCGATGATCTGATCATTCTCTTCCAGAGCTACGATATCAGTTACCAGCATGTCTCCGTCAAAGAGGTTCTCAATGGTCTCGGGAGAAACATTTTCACCGTTTGACAGGATGATGAGATTCTTTTTACGACCTGTAAGGTAGATGAAATTATCCTCATCGATACGTGCAAGGTCCCCGGTTCTCAGCCATCCATCTTCGGTAAAGGCCTCCTTTGTTGCCTCCGGATCCTTATAATATCCCATCATTACTGACGGACCCTTAACCTGAAGCTCACCATCCACGAGACGTGTCTGGCAGTTTCTTACTATGATACCGACACTGCCGCGCTTTTCGGGACGATCATAAACGGGAACGGCA
>JAILDF010000272.1 GCA_024689585.1 Oribacterium sp. | reverse complement strand
ACAGGCATGAAGGATATCCTTCCCCGTGAGATGGAACTCCGCCAGTATGTTCTCTCAGAGATCAGAAGAACATATAAGGAATTTGGTTTTACAGAGATCGAAACCCCGGTTGTGGAGCATATAGAAAACCTCCTCAGCAAGCAGGGCGGTGACAATGAAAAGCTCATATTTAAGGTGATGAAGCGCGGCGACAAGCTTGAGTCAGCCTATCAGAACGGCAGCCTCGACGATCTCAGCGATTCAGGTCTCAGATATGACCTCACACTTCCTTTAAGCCGTTTTTATTCCCAGAATCAGGCGCAGCTCCCAAGCCCCTTCAAGGCGCTTCAGATAGGACCTGTATTCAGAGCGGACCGTCCTCAGAAGGGACGTTTCCGTGAATTCGTACAGTGCGATATAGACATTTTCGGTGATGGTTCCAATGTCTCCGAAATCGAGCTTATCCTTGCGATCTCAACCCTTCTTAACCGCATAGGTTTCGGCGAGAAGTACAACTTCAAGATCGTCATCAATGACCGTGAGATCCTTCGCGGCATGCAGGCATATGCCGGTTTCCCTGAAGAGGATTTCGAGAAGGTTTGCATCAGCCTCGATAAGGCAGATAAGATCGGAAACGAAGGTGTGAAGGAAGAGCTTCTTTCACTCGGATATGCAGAGGAAGTTATCGACAAGTATCAGACTCTCCTTGGAGGCATCGGTACAGAGGCTCAGGACATCCGTTCACTTGGCGAGAAGCTCAAAGGGGTTCTTCCCGAAAGCGTGACAAGGAACCTTGCCGAGATAGTAGAAGCTGTTGCCAAGGTGAAGAGCGTTAAGGTTAATGTTGAATTCGATCCTACTCTCGTTCGCGGCATGGGCTACTATACCGGACCTATCTTCGAGATTCGTGCCGAAGGCTTCGGCGGTTCAGTCGGCGGCGGCGGAAGATACGACAAGATGGTAGGAAAGTTCACAGGACAGGATACACCGGCTGTCGGATTCTCCATAGGTTTCGAACGTATCATCACCATCATGCTGGATGCTGACGAGCATGTTCCGGGAGAAAACAAAAAGACTGCATTCCTTCTTGACAAGAACCTTGATGCACTGAAGACTGCAGAGGCCCTCAATGAAGCCATGGAGCTTCGTGCAAAGGGTGAGACAGTTCTGGTTTCCCGTATGAACAAGAATAAGAAGTTCCAGAAGGAACAGCTCACACAGGAAGGCTACACAGAGTTCAAGGAGTTTTACCAGGACGCGCTTAATTAAAAGCACCTATTAAATCGCTTTTTACTTTAATGTTTAATGTCATCCCGCACATCGTTTTATGCGAGGTGAATGTTCAATAGATTATCCCGCATATAGTTTTATGCGAGGCAACAATTTAACAGATAGTACTGTCGTCTAAACCGGGCGGCATTTACATAGATGAGAAGCCTGAACATTGGACAACTCATCATTAATTAATAATACAGAGGTAATACTTATGGCAGAGTCAATGAAAGGTCTGCACAGAACGTGCAGATGTACAGAGCTTGATGAATCATTTATCGGAAAAGAAGTGACCATGATGGGCTGGGTTCAGAAATCCAGAAACAAGGGTGGTCTTATCTTCACAGATCTTCGTGATCGTTCCGGAATCCTACAGATCATCTTTGAGGAAGCAGACTGCGGCAAAGAGGTATTTGAGAAGGCAGCAAAGCTTCGTTCAGAGTTCGTTATAGCAGTAACCGGCATCGTTCGTTCCCGCGGTAAGGATGCCAACAAGGACATGAAGACCGGTTCCATCGAGATCTCAGCAAAATCACTTCGTATCCTTTCCGAGTCAGAGACTCCGCCATTCCCTATCGAGGATGGAATCACAACAAATGAGAATGTTCGTCTCAAGTACAGATATCTCGACCTCAGAAGACCTGAGCTCGCACAGCGCATCATGACCCGTGCAAAGCTTGCCTTCTACATCCGCAAGTTCATGATGGACAACGGTTTCCTTGAGATCGAGACTCCGACACTTATCAAGTCAACCCCTGAGGGAGCAAGAGATTTCCTTGTACCTTCACGTATGCACCACGGCTCTTTCTACGCTCTGCCGCAGTCACCGCAGCTTCTTAAGCAGCTTCTCATGGTATCCGGCTTTGACCGTTACTTCCAGCTTGCAAGATGCTATCGTGACGAAGATCTCCGTGCAGACCGTCAGCCGGAATTCACACAGGTAGATATGGAGCTTTCCTTCGTAGACGTTGATGACGTTATCGGAGTAAATGAGAGACTCCTTCAGTACATCTTCAAGGAGATCTGCAATGTAGACATTGAGCTTCCTATCCGCCGTATGAAGTGGATAGATGCCATGAACAACTACGGTTCAGACAAGCCTGATATGCGTTTCGAGATGCTTCTTCAGGACGTTACCGAGGCTGTTAAGGATTGCGGTTTCGCCGTATTCGCAAACTGCGCTAAGGACGGCGGTGTGATCAAGGGTCTCAATGTTAAGGGCCAGGCAAAGATGCCTCGTAAGCAGATTGACAAGTACACAGAGTTCGTTAAGGGCTATGGCGCAAAGGGTCTCGCTTACCTTGCAATCAACGAGGATGGTACTTACAAGTCCTCCTTCGCAAAGTTCATGACAGAAGAGGAGCTTAAGGCTCTTGTTGATGCTATGGGCGGTCAGCCGGGCGATATGCTCATGATCGTTTCAGATACAAATAAGACCACTGTATGGAATTCCCTCGGAGCACTTCGTCTCCAGCTGGGTGCAGATCTCGAGCTCATCGACAGAAGCGCATGGAAGTTCCTTTGGGTTACAGAGTTCCCTATGTTCGAGTGGTCAGAGGAGCTTGACAGATTCCAGGCAATGCATCATCCGTTCACAATGCCTATGGATGAGGATCTTCCTCTGGTTGATACAGACCAGGGCGCAGTTCGTGCAAAGGCTTACGATATCGTTCTTAACGGTACAGAGCTTGGCGGTGGTTCAGTTCGTATCCACCAGGCAGACGTGCAGGAGAAGATGCTTGAGAAGCTTGGCTTCACACCTGAAAAGGCTAACGAGCAGTTCGGATTCCTTATGCAGGCCTTCAAGTACGGCGTTCCACCTCACGCAGGTCTTGCTTACGGTCTTGACCGTCTTGCCATGTGGATGGTTGGATCAGACACTATCCGTGATGTTATCGCCTTCCCGAAGGTTAAGGACGGCTCAGATCCTATGATGGAAGCTCCGGCTCCTGTATTTGATGAGCAGCAGCTCGTAGATCTCGGAATCGCAGTAGTTCCTGACGAGAAGCCTGAAGAATCCGTTGAAGAAAACTGATTTTTCGTTCGAACGGGATTTTTTCTCCCGCTCGGCTATAAGTGTCATGGATAATAAAGAATTGCCCGGTAATCAGCCGGCATACTATGCTTTGTTTTAACATGAACTGCTTAGAATAGAAGTGAATTTTATATGAACTTTACGGCCGAGACTTGCATCATATGCCAGTCTCGGTTTATTCTATTAATGACTAAACTCGAGAGAGAGGACATACTAGTGACAAAAGAACAATTCCTCCATGATTTAACTGTGCAGCTCAATCTCAACGTATCCGATCAGATCATACGTGAACAGCTTGCTTACTATGACAACTACATCAGCGGCGAGGTAAGTAAGGGAAGATCAGAATCGGAAGTGATTGAAGAGTTAGGTTCTCCGAGACTCCTTGCAAAAACCATCATCGATACTGCAGAGGCAGCAGGAGACCCTGTAGCAAATCAGGACGAAGAAATCAGAGGAACCATAGATACAGAACCTTATTCTGATGCCCTTGAGTTCGAAAGAGATAAATCATACAGAAATGCCGAAAGTTCATCCTACTCAGAGTCTGAAAACGATGAGCCTAAGCAGGGTTATCAGGATGAGAACCGTCGTGAGCAGAAGAGTTATTCGGAAGAAGGCACAAGGAACGACAACAACCGTTCCGGTTTCGGTGACTTCTTCAGAGGTGAAAAAAACGGTAATTACGGACATATTTTCAGTACAAGCGGCTGGGGTTGTCTCATTGCCTTTATCATCTTCTTCCTCATACTTGAAGTGCTTATAAACGTTGTGGGCGGTATTCTGTACATCCTGTCACCGTATCTCCCGACTATAATGGTAGCCTTCTGTATTGTATGGCTGATAAATAAATTTTTACGGTAATCATGGATGACGGATTTGTAATGCTGAGATTAAAATCCACGCATTCAGATCCGTCTTTTAAATAGAAAAGGAAAAATATGAAAACATTCGAATTAGTAGCTCCCTGCCATTTTGGTCTTGAAGCAGTAACAAAAAAGGAAGTCATAGACCTTGGTTACGATATCACTACCGTAACCGACGGACGTGTGGGCTTCATAGGCGATGCCGATGCCATCTGCCGTGCAAACATTTTCATGCGTACACCTGAGAGAATCCTTCTTAAGGTTGGTTCTTTCAAGGCTGAAACCTGGGAAGAGCTGTTCCAGGCAACAAAAAAGCTTCCATGGGAGGAGTACATTCCTTTAGACGGCAGCTTCTGGGTGACAAAGGCAAGCTCCGTTAAGTCAAAGCTTTTCTCTACCAGAGACATTCAGTCCATCATGAAGAAGGCTATGGTTGCAAGGCTGGGCGAGCATTTCGGCATTTCCCAGTTTGAAGAGCACGGTGCAAAATATCCGGTTAGAGTATTTGCTTACAAGGACGAATTTACGGTATGCCTCGACACATCAGGGGAGTCCCTCCACAAGAGAGGCTATCGTCTGAAGCAGGGCCTTGCCCCTATCACAGAGACTCTTGCGGCTGCCCTCCTTATGCAGTCAGGCTGGAACAGAAGCCATGCACTGGTTGATCCTATGTGCGGTTCCGGAACCTTCATTATCGAGGCAGCCATGATGGCCGCAAACATTGCCCCGGGTATGGACAGAGCCTTCATCTCCGAGACCTGGACCAACTTCATCGACAAGAAGCTTTGGTACAATGCTTTCGACGAAGCAAATGAGATGGTTGACACTCAGCTTCTTGAAACCGGCATGACAGCTGAAGGAAAGAAGATCGACATCCAGGGCTATGACATTAACCCTGATGTCATTCCGGTAGCGAGAGAGAATGCGGAGCGCGCCGGAGTTGACAAGATCATCCACCTTCAGGTACGTGATCTTGCGGACTTCTCACACAGCGGAAAGGCAGGCTACATCATCACAAACCCGCCTTACGGCGAGCGTATCGAGGACAAGAGAAATCTTCCCATGCTTTACACAGAGCTTAAGGAAGCTTATCAGGGTCTCGACAGCTGGGCCATGCATGTCATCACCGCCTGGGAGGATTCCGAGAAGTACCTCGGCAAGGCTGACAAGAATCGTAAGATCTACAACGGCATGATGAAAACATACTTCTACTCATATACGGGCAGGATGGTAAACCAGAATAAACCTCATGATTTTGAGAAAAAAGCTTGAAATTACGTGGGTTTTTAGACCCTAAGGTGAACAAAAAGTACTTCAAAAGTATCTATCAGGTACCGGAGAAGTACTATTTTTTTGGCCGGATTTTGGCCGAAAAAAATACCACATATACTAAACGCATATCGTATGTCTTTTTGAGGATGTGATTTTAGGCAAGATTTTTGAAATCTCACCGCTTGAAATAAATCTGTTCAACTTTGTTAATTGTAAATCAATTTATACATGAAAAATATTGTATTCTGAATAAAAAGGTCTAAAATTATATGAACATAGTTAAATAATTAACATAAAGGAGGCACATTTATTATGATGGGCAGGTTAAGAGCAATGCGCGAACCACTCAAGTATGTTCAGGGGCGAGACGCATTAAACAAGTTTTACGATGAGATGGGTTACATGGGCAAGCGTTGGCTGTTTGTATGTTCAAATAGCGGTTACAAGGCTTGTCACGACAAGATTGAGAAGAGCTTTGAAGGTCATGACGATTATAGACGTTATGAGATCTTCGGCGGAATCTCAAGCAACGGAGAAATCAAGAAGATGCAGGAGATAGTAAAGAACGATAATATTGATGTCGTTGTTGCTATCGGTGGCGGAAGTGCTGTTGATACAGCAAAGGCTACTGCTTACTATGAAGGCAAGCATATCGTCATTGTTCCTACAGTTGCTGCAACGGATGCTCCTTGTACAGGTCTTTCAGTTATATATAACGATGACCACAGCTTCGACAAGTATCTTTTCTATCCGACAAATCCTGATGCGGTAATGGTTGACTGTAATGTAATAGCTAACGCACCGGTACATTTCCTTATTTCAGGAATGGGTGATGCTCTCGGAACATATTTCGAGGGAAGAGCTTCTATTCGTACAGAATCAGCAAGCCTTGAGGGAACCGGAATCACAAGAGCTGGTCAGGCACTTGCAAAGCTCTGCTACGAGACACTCCGTCAGTATGGAAAGCAGGCTATTGAGGCTTGCAAGCTTCATGTAGTAACTCCTGCTCTTGAGAACATTATCGAGGCAAATGTATACCTTTCAGGTGTTGGTGCTGATAATGTTAACTGTGCAGCTGCTCACTCCTTCTATAACGGTGTAACCGCTGTAGGCTGCAAGCATGCAGACCATGGTGACTGTGTTGCACTTGGAACACTTGTACAGCTTGTACTTGAAGGCGCTACTAAGGAAGAGTTTGACGATGTTCAGAGTTTCTGCCTTGAGGTAGGTCTTCCTGTAACACTTGAGCAGATTGGAATTACAACCGAAGACCAGGTTAGAATCATTGCTGAAAACGCCTGTGTTCCCGGTGAGACTATCCACAATCTTGCAGGAGATGTTCAGCCATGTGAGCTGTATGATGCTATCATGCAGGCAGATGCTATGGGTAAGATAGCACTTGGAAAATAATAGTTAATCCATAATTTAGGATGGTATATCTCACGTGAAAGGCTATTGTCATTTCATTATGACAATGACCTTTTTTTGACCGATAGATTCCATGAATCATAGGCTTTTCCATTAGACATATATTATGGCTTAAGAAAAAACAGCTAACCAATGATGCTATAGACTACGGAACCGCTGAAGTAGCCATTATTATCAGTAAACTTACCGGGCTTCAGCTGTCACTATGCATGATTGCGGTTTTCCTGCCATTTTTGATCGCGGGTTACATTTTTCTGGGAAGACGTTTCACTATAAAAGCTGCGGTTGGTTCTATCGTTTACACTTTGGGGCTAGTATTTTTTGAGCATATTCCATTTGAATTAAACACGGAACACTTTCTTGCGGTGGCTTTCGGCGGGGCAATACTTGGCTTCGGACTATCATTGATCCTCCGTTATGGCGGCTGTATAGACGGTTCAGAAATCCTTGCGAATATCATAATAAAGAAGCTGTCCGATAAGACAGGAAGAAACTACAGTATGACACCAGTGCTTCTGGCATTCAATGCTATTGTGTATCTCACGGTATTTGTCGTGATAGATGCAACAGCCGCCCTTCTAAGTCTTCTTGTATATGTGGTTGCCACAAGCGTGATAGATCACTATACTGATCACTTCGAATCAATCAAGCAGGTAACTATCATAACTCAGGATCCTGATGGAATAATAAGTGACATAAAGAGGCAGCTCAATAAAACCTGTACCATCATGAATTCCCGTGGAGCCATTGCAGGAGAGAACACAACATTATTCTGCTATATAAGCTATTTTGAACTGCCGGTGATGAAAGAATATAGTATGTTGTTGCATGAAGAGTGACAGGAGTGGCTTTACACAAGATACAGTAATTAGTCCCCGCTACAACCTGAGTTCCAAGACAGGCAACAGGCTCATAATTAACACCTGTGAGACCTGAGACGGCATGGCCCTCAAATAACATACGGACTTCTATCGAGACTGATAAATAAAATAATAATCAATTAAAGGGGAAGCTGTTGCTTTGGATGCGGTTATCATCCAGGTGACAGCTTCCATTTTCTTGAGAAATAAGATGACATCGTAATGTGAATCGAAATGTTGAACAATGTGGGATAATGTCGGGAAACGTCTAAAAATAAGAAGAATAAAAATGCCCCTTGGGGAAAGGGGCCGTGGTGTGTGTATTTTAAAGAGGGGAATAAAACTCTTTAAAAGCAAATAAGTATGGAGATGAAAG
>JAILDF010000261.1 GCA_024689585.1 Oribacterium sp. | reverse complement strand
GAACCAGGATTCTCTTGCGTAATAGATAAGCGGAGTATCGCATCTCCAGCAGTGAGGATATGAGTGTGTGAACTTAGGAGCATCATAGAGAAGCTTTCTTGAAGAAAGATCCTTCAATACCTCAGGATCACAGCTGATGGCCCCCTCTGCGATTTCCTTTTCCGTAGGCTTACATCTCATGCCTGCGAACGGAGTCTCGGCAGTCATGCATCCGCTCTCATCAACAAACTTAACGAGAGGCATATCATTCTCACGTCCTACACGGGCATCATCTTCACCGAATGCAGGAGCCTGGTGAACGATACCGGTACCGTCTTCAGCTGTAACGTAAGAATCACATACTACATAATGAGCTCTCTTGTGCTGCTTAGCTGCCACATCTGCCGCACACTGATAAAGGGGCTCGTAGTCAATACCTACGAGATCTGTCCCCTTATAGGTCTCAAGAACCTCATAAGCCTTCTCACCTTCCTTTGCAAGAGGTGAAAGAACCTTGTCAAGAAGTGATGAAGCCATGACATATGTATAACCGTCAGCGGCCTTAACCTTTGAATACTCAAGATCCGGATTTACGCAAAGTGCGGTATTGGAAGGAAGTGTCCATGGTGTGGTTGTCCAGGCAAGGAAGTAGAAATCCTGATCCTTTGCCTTGAAACGAACGATGGCCGAACGCTCATTTAACTCCTTATAGCCCTGTGCTACTTCGTGGCTGGAAAGAGGAGTTCCGCAGCGTGGGCAGTAGGGAACTACCTTGAAGCCTTCATAAAGAAGACCCTTCTTCCAGATCTCTTTAAGAGCCCACCACTCAGACTCGATAAAATCATCATGATAAGTAACATATGGATTGTCCATATCTGCCCAGAAGCCTACCTTGTAGGAGAAATCCTCCCACATTCCCTTATACTTCCAGACATTTTCCTTACACAAATCTATAAAAGGCGCAACTCCATACTTCTCAATCTGCTCTTTTCCGTTGATGCCGATGGACTTTTCAACTTCCAGCTCTACAGGTAGTCCGTGGGTATCCCATCCTGCCTTTCTGGGAACCATAGAACCCTTCATGGCACGGTATCTTGGGATCATGTCCTTAAATGCTCGGGTCTCAACATGTCCGATATGAGGTTTTCCGTTTGCGGTAGGAGGACCGTCGTAGAATACGTAAGAAGGATCTCCCTCATGCTCTTTGATGGAATCCTCAAAGATATGATTCTGTTTCCAGAACTCCTCAACCTCATTCTCGCGCTCTACGAAGTTCATGTTTGTATCAACTTTTTTAAACATCAGCGCCTTATCTCCTTAAATCATATATTAAACCGAATTTTCGCAGCATCCTTTGCTGTTTTAAACCGTGATTTTTCTATGTTTTGAAAAATGGGTACACTTCGGCCTTTAGCGTACTAATTATATCGGACTCACCCTCTAAAATCAAGCAAGGGTGGGGTTAAAAGCTTTGCAGACAGGGCAGGTATAACCAAATTTTATGGATGATATAAAACAGCCGATGCTCCTCAACGGAACATCGGCTGTTATGTCATGCTACCGGAGTAACATGCTTTTTCAATTCATTTTCCACAGATTCCGCTTCGGAACCTATGATGATATGTACTGCTGTTTTACTGGGGCGAAGAACTCCTCCGACTTTAGCGGATCGTATCTTCTTCTCATCCACGGCACCATATTCGTTTATCTGTACCTTCAGCCTTCCGCCGTCATGGTCGACTTCCCGGACATTTTCGCTGCCGCCTAAGCCCTCAAGAATGATCTTTGCAACTTCAGACATATCAGCTTTATTGTCCAGTGTGATATGCAGCTTTTCATCCTCTGCTATCTTCATGGAAAGCTTGTCTGCATTTTTTCGTTTAATATTTTTATAGACATTGTAAGCTATAATGACAGCAATCACTGCCGCCACTGCCAGAGCAATGATCAGTATATTGTTGTTTTCCATACCGTCTCCGTTCCGTCGCCTTCAGCCGGCGGCATAAATCGTGATAAAAAGTATTATTCACTAGTCTTTTCTGTCAGAGCTGCTGCTTCGAATATTTTTTCAATTCGGCCACATAGCGTTCCCCAAGCTCACTTAAAGGGATCTTTTTCTTCTTGATGTATCCTATGGTCATCTTTTCAGTGGTATCAAGCTTTACGGTGGTGTACTCGTCACCGTTCAGTTCTTGACATATAATTCCCGAGCACATTGTATAGCCATTGAGTCCTACCATGAGATTCAGGGCTGTGGCCCTGTCATCGCACTTTATGATCTGCTTGTAATCATAGGTACTGAGAACCTCCTCGGCAAAATAGAAGGAATTATGCTCCCCCTGATAGAAGCTGAGACAGGGATAATGCTTCAGATCTTCAAGGGTTATGATATCCTTTTTTGCCATAGGATTCTGTTTGCTCATGAATACATAAATGTCACAGTCAAAAAGCGGTATGAATTCCAGAGAATCCTCTCTCAGTATCTTGCCGATGACTTTGTTGTTGAAATCATTCATGTAAATAACCCCGACTTCCGAGGTCTGATTCTTTACATCGTTAATGACTTCTATGGTCTTGGTTTCCTTAACTGCGAACTCGTAAGTATCCATACCAAACTCTCTCGCAAGCTGTATGAAGGCTTCAACCGCAAAGGTATAATGCTGCATGGATACGGCAAACTTCTTTTTGCGGGTGCCTGCATTAACATACTTGTCTTCCATGAGCTGGTACTGCTCAACGATCTGTCTCGCGTATCCGAGAAACTCCTCACCTTCCGCAGTGATGACTATTCCACGGTTGGACCTGAGAAAAATGTCGAGACCGATTTCTTTCTCAAGCTCTTTAATAGCGGCAGAAAGTGACGGCTGAGTGATGAAAAGATGCTTTGCGGCTTCATTCATGGAACCGCAGTCGGCAACAGCGATCACCTGCTTTAACTGCTGTAGTGTCATAATATTTCCCCTTGGAAGTTACTTTCTTGCTGCAGAGTAGGTAACGAAACCGGCAGGATCGATATGGATATGGTCTGCCACCCAGGTTTCATGACCGGATCCTATAATTTGGGATGGTGACATAGTAGTAACGCTTCCATCCGACTCCTTTATTTCAATCAGGGCATCCCTTCTAAGGCATCCGTCTCCTTCATACACTTTGCTGCCCATTGAACCATCTGCCTTACGCTTATAAAGCTTCAGAGAAGCATAGGTATACCAGGAGAAGCCGTTTTCTTTTTCAGGCATAAGCTGATAGCCTCCCTCATGACGTTCGGAAAACTCAGCTATGAGATATGGATCCTTTATAAGCTCCTCCCTGTAAAAAGAAGTCAGGTCACTAAGCTTCTCTGCAGGTTCCTTTGATCTGTACACCGAACCGTTAAATGCAAGCTTTGTTCCGTCGGGAGCAACCGTATCCATCAGCGCCACACCGTCT
Organism: Oribacterium sp.; assembly: GCA_024689585.1. GTDB lineage: Bacteria > Bacillota > Clostridia > Lachnospirales > Lachnospiraceae > Oribacterium. Next base: position 1,766 of record JAILDF010000261.1, on the reverse strand, counting down.
TCTCCGACATAGAAATTGTCGACGTGAGCGGATTTTGTAACGGTGCCTGTGGATGGATCAAGGTAGTAAAATTTACCGTCGTTAATGATCCAGCCTGAGGTAAGCTTTCCATCTTCGTAGTAAAATTTATCTCCTGAAGCATCTGTGTACCAGCCGTTATAAAGCTCCGTAGCTTCTCCGGTTGCGGCATCCGCCTTGTACAGAAGAGTGGTGCCGTTTTCGTCTGTTTTATAGACGGAAGAAGTGTCATTTACACCGGCAGATACTGCTGCTCCGGCAGATGATGCAGATGTTTCTGCTGTTCCTGTGGTTTCGGTAGTTGAAGCCTGACCGGCAGAAGTATCTTCCGCAGCCGGTGCCAATGTTCCTGCAGTCGGCGTCAATGTTTCTGCGGTTGATGCCAATGTTCCTGCAGAAGGTGCATTTTCGGAAGCCACGGTCTCTGTGGCAACGGACTCGGAATTCTCTCCGCTGTACATAGCAAGTCCCGCTTTAATATCTTCCGGTATATCGAGTCCGTTAGTTTTGTAAAAATCGGCTACGGTATTATAGTATTCGGCCTTCTGAGAGTCATTAAGCAACTCAAGTGCGGCTGCAATATCTTCTTTTTGTGCCGCAAGGCCCAAAGATGTCTGAGATAGTGAAACTGCCGCTGTTAAAGCGGCAGATATCATAAACATTTTTCCTTTATTTTTCATGTAAAACCTCATCAGAGTAATGTATGTCTCTGCTCTTCAGGTGTCTTTGGATTGAGATAAGCAGGAGCAACATCAAATACTGTGATACAGCCTGTCTCGCCCTTCTTTGCCATACGGTCAACTGCTCTTGCATAGGCTGCAAGTACAGAGCCTGTGAATTCAGGGTTTGAATCAAGCTTCAGGCTGTACTCGATGAACTCATGATGCTGACCTTCATCACCTGTCACACCGGATCTCATAACGAATCCGCCGTGAGGAAGCTCTGCATGATTCTTCTTCATCTCATCCTCAGAAATAAAGTGTATGGTAACGTCATAATCTGCGTAGTAATCAGGCATGGTCTTGATGGTCTCTTCAACCTTTGCCTTGTCTGCACCCTCTTCAAGCACCACAAATACTTCTCTCTTATGCATCTGTCTTGCTGTGAATACAGGATGCTCGCCGTTTCTTACGGCATTCATGGCATCTTCTACAGGGATTGTATAAGACCTTGCATCCTTAACGCCCGGAACGCGGCGGGCTGCATCACTGTGTCCCTGGGAAACGCCCTTGCCCCAGAAGGTATAATGCTTTCCGACCGGAAGTATGGACTCTGCATAGATTCTTGCGATGGAGAACATTCCCGGATCCCATCCGCAGGAGATCATGGCAAGCTTTCCTGCCTTTTTGGCTGCTTCATCAACAGCTGCAAAATGCTGGGGAACCTTCGGGTGTGTATCAAAGCTGTCGATGACATTGAAATACTGTGCATACTCCGGTGTCTGCTTTGGAAGGTCTGTCGCTGAACCTCCGCAGATCATGAGCACATCGATCTCATCTTTATAATTTAAAATATTGTCAACGGTGTCTACCTTTACGCCGGGTGTATTGATCTTTACTGTTGAAGGGTCACGTCTTGTGAATACAGCCACAAGCTCTTCATCCTCATTGTGCTTTATTGCGCTTTCAATTCCGCGTGAAAGATTTCCGTATCCAAGTAAACCTATTCTGATCATAATTATCTCCTATTGAGTGAAACTATAACAATACGTTACAAAATACGCAGATATTATAACACACTGAAATCGC
>JAILDF010000271.1 GCA_024689585.1 Oribacterium sp. | reverse complement strand
GCTATGGTTCCGTAAAGCTGCGCAAACACTCCTCCCCTGTCGATATCACCAACCAGAAGCACCGGCGCATTCGCAAGCTCCGCCATGCCCATATTTACGATATCATCGTCTCGAAGGTTTACTTCCGCGGGACTTCCGGCTCCCTCTATTACGATTATGTCATACCCCGAAGCCAGCTTTTCATAGGCTTCTTTCACAACAGGTATGAGAGCTTTTTTATGCCTGTAATATTCCCTTGCGGTCATGTTGCTGCTGACTTTTCCGTTGATGATAACCTGTGACCCGACATCCGTTGTCGGCTTCAAAAGTATGGGATTCATCAGCACTGATGGCTTAATGCCGGCTGCCTCCGCCTGAACCACCTGAGCTCTGCCCATCTCGAGGCCTTCATCGGTTATGAAGCTGTTAAGAGCCATATTCTGAGCTTTAAAGGGCGCAACTCTGTACCCATCCTGCCTGAAGATACGGCAAAGTCCTGCCGCAATAAGACTTTTTCCGGCATTGGACATGGTCCCCTGTATCATGATCGCTTTAGCTTTTTTCTTCTGTTCCAAAATCCTTTGCCCTTTCAAATCTTTAACCTGAAACTACCCTTTTTCCTTGTCGCATCAGAACCCTGTATCTCATCACACAGCTTCAGCTATATAGATCCGTTGATTTCTGAGCCAGTCAATCATTTCGGCTTCATTGGCATCCTCCGAAAGACTGCTGAATTTTGAAAAGGATTCTTCGGAAATGATCTTCACCATGATTTTTGGATCCTTTGGAAGACCATCCTCTCGGTTTTCACATAACTCATCCTCTTTACGAGCTCTTCTGACATAATTCTCATCTTCCATGATATATAAATCATAGTTTGCAGTGACCCGGGAAAAATCCCGTATACGCTCAAACGTAAATTTGGAAACCGTATGAAATCCAAAAGGAAGGTAAAGAGCTTCCTCAACCGGAATGAGAAAACAAAAGGGCGTGCCCTTATCCCGGAGGATTTCAAAACACTTTTTCAACACCTCCGTCATATACCCCTTGTGGCGATATTCTTTTTTTGTAGCCACAGCATATATGTAATATATTTCAGCCCTTTGTCCGTTTTTTTCGCAAACAGTGAATGGATTCAGATGTGCCATGGCAACAGCTTCGCCATTCTCCTTCCTGCATATTATAATGTTGTCACGGCACCTGTCCTCGTAGTACCAATCAGAAAACGGTCCCTTGTCATCCGGAAAGACTTCCTCATAAAGAGCCTTTGTTTCATATTTCTGATCTTTTTCTGTTAATACATAAATCCCGTTCATACAGATATTTCCCCTGTCCCTATGGCACCTCCGGATATATCAATTCTGCACATTGCTCTGTGAGATCTGTCAACACTCCGATACTTTGGTAAAAATCAGCATTAACACAGGGAGCTTCCCCACATCCTATCACTGCAGTACGGTAAGTTCATGGTGTTAATGCTTCGTAACAGCCTTTAAAGTCCTTCTGAAGTACCATGTATTTTCTTTCATAACCGATAGGATTATAACTTTCTTTTGCTTTTCTGAGTCCCGGAAGCCCCATATCATCCTCCCGGTTTATAAGCTCTGCATCCGGAAACTCATGTATCAGAAACTGCTGGTTTATAACCTGATAAATCCCGGGTATTTCGGAATTACCCTTCTCTATAGCTATGCAGGCCATATTTTCCCTCGGATTTAAGGATCCCAGTGAAAAGGCCTGAAGGTGACCGTCTATAAAGATGCCTCCTGCTCTGAATCCTTTAAGAGAAAAGCATTCCTTCATCATCTCATGGATACCTATAACTTCATATTCCAGAGTATCTCCGGTTTCTCTTTCATCTTCTGTGCGTTTTTCGTACCATTTATCGAGAAAACCAAGCACATCTTCCCTGTCACAGCAGTGGAGTGTTCTGTATTCCCATCTTCCTTCATATTCTTTGAAAAACTTGTTCACAAGGTTTTTCTTTTTATGAAATTTTTTACCCGAAAGATTTCTGAGATCATCTCCTTTATAGAGATAATCCTTAAGATCAGCTTCCTCTTTCACATAGTAACGCGGATCATCCTTTAAGGCCAATGTCTCTACAGCTTCTTCGTCAGCAAGATACATTTTTAACGGCTTCTTCAAAACCTCGTTAAAATACTTTTCAATGACTGAAAAATAGTATTTCAGATCTTCCTCTTTACAAAAAGGCATAGCCGAAAAGTACTCACCATCACTTTTCATCAGAAACAGCAACGCTTTATCATCTGCTATAGATACCCGGATATCGTAACGTTCTCTCCATATAATAGTATCAATTACACCGCTGTCACATGCCTTGTTGGGTCTCATATAATAAAAAGGGGCTATTCTTTCAGCATCAGCTGACTTTGGTATAAAAAAATCCAAATTCATTTTAATAATCTCCATTCCGTCGCATTTGTCCGGCAGCATAAAAATCTAATTGGCTCCATTCTCTAATTGGCTCCATTCATTTATCAATTTATTATTTTCTTCGTGTGTCCTCACACATATCCTGAAATATCTCTCATCAAGCCATGCAAAGTCCCTGCAGTAACGTATCAGGATTCCTTTTTCAAGAAGCCGCTCTTTAAGGTTTATATCTTTATTCGAAACTCTGAACAATATGAAATTTGCTTCGGAATCCGGGTTGTAAATCTTTTCCGCAAGTCCGTTCTTCTGTATCTCGGATACCAGATATTTTCTTTCCCGAACTACAGTACGTCTGGTCTTCTCAATAAAACTCTCGTCCTTCAAAGCTGCAGCTCCCGCCATCTGTGCAGGAACATTGATCTCCCAGGGAGTCATGGTTTCCTTGACTTTCCGGATAAGACCATGGTTTTCCGTAACTATATAACCAAGTCTGAGCCCCGGCATTCCGAAGATTTTAGTGAAGGCACGGAGAACCACCAAATGTGTTTCAATGCTTTCTGTTGTATCATTTTCCACAGCTTTAACCCCACAGAAATCGGTGGCTTTTATATCTGAAATTTCGTTGCTCAAATCCCGGTCGGAATCAGTGGTTCTTCGAAGCATGGTGAGTTCATTTTCTTTCCCGCAAAACGGCAGAAAGCACTCATCAACTATTAGCCAGACCGAACATTTATCGCACGCTTCACTTATCTGTATCAACTTGTCCTTCGGAATGATACTTCCGTCAGGGTTATTCGGGTTACACAAAAAAACGGCAGACCCTGCTGTCAGGTGCTCTATTCTGTCAATAAAGGCAGCCACTGCATCATCCGTAAATCGAAAGGAATCCTCTTCCTTCAGAATAAAGTCCAAAACCTTTGCTCCGGCTTTTTCCGCCGCTGTTCTGTATTCAGAAAATGATGGTGCCGGGATCAAAGCCTCCTTCGGCTTAAGCACCATCATAAGTCGATAGATCAGATCCGAAGCCCCGTTGCCAAAAAGTATATCTTCTCCGGGTACATCGAGATATTTCGATAACGCATGTCTAAGCTCCCTCTGCTCCCAATCAGGATAGCCGGTGCTTAGTTCTACTCCTATTACGGCAGCTTCCTTTGCGCATTCCGGCATCCCAAGAGGGTTTATATTCACAGAGAAATCCAGCGTAACCTTATTTCCGTATATGTCCCCTCCATGATTGTAATTCAATTTAAATCTCCCAAATGTAGTTTATTATACAAACTTGAAATCGAATCTTCCGATGGATAAACCCATCTTTCTGTATATTTTCATGGTGTTACAAGCCACCCCATTTGACGACTAACACGATTTTCATTAATGAGATATGCCTGGCAATTCGCCATCAAAGAATATCGATAAGTCTGTCTACATCTTCATCCTCTGTAGCCCAGCTGGTAACAATACGTAAAACCGTGTGCTTATCATCCGGCTTTTCCCAAAAACCAAGCCCGGCTTTCTCTTTCAGCTCAGATGCCTTTTTATCTTCCAAAGTAACAAAAATCTGATTTGTGTGGGAAGAAATCGGAGAAACATAGCCCTTTTCTTCAAGCGCTTTCCGTATCCTGTCAGCGGCCTTAATAGCAGTATCTCCAATCTTGCTGTAAAGATCAGAAGTAAATAATGTTTCAAATTGGATTGCCGCAATTCGTCCTTTTGCAAGAAGGGCACCGTGCTGCTTTATGATTGTAAAAAGATGTGGTATACGGTCATGCTGAGGGATGACTACTGCTTCCCCAAAAAGGGCTCCACATTTGGTGCCACCTATGTAGAATGCATCACAGAACTTTGCCAGATCAGGAAGAGTCACATCATTCTCAGGGCACGCCAAAGCATAAGCAAGTCTTGCACCGTCAAGATACAGTGGAACACCATAAGCCCTGCATATCTCGCTGATTTCCTTAAGTTCACCGAGAGAATACAAAGTACCGTACTCCGTTGGATGCGAAATATAAACCATTCCCGGCATAACCGTATGATCTCTGTTATCATCTTCCTGATATCGTTTGATACATTCTTTTATATCTTCCGCTGCTAGTTTTCCGTTATGATGAGTAAGCTCCAGAACCTTATGGCCTCCTGCCTCTATAGCGCCTGCTTCATGTCCGCTTATATGACCTGTTTTTGCGGCTATAACCCCCTGATAAGGGCGAAGGAATGCGTCAATCATTGTAGCATTGGCCTGAGTTCCGCCCACAAGAAAATATACATCCGCCTCCGGAGCTTCACAGGCATCTCTTATCTTATCTCTTGCAGCTGCAGAAAACTCATCCAAACCATATCCGGTGGTTTTCAAAAGATTAGTCTCTGTCAGTCTTTTCAATATCTCGGGGTGTGCACCCTCCATATAATCTGATGTAAAAGAAAGTCTGTATTGTGTTTGCATTGTAACCTCCTATCCTGAATAATTTAAATAATATTTTGAGCTGACCTGTTAGTCTCAACTTAAAGAAATGAGTTTTATATCCGGTAAGCTCACTGAGAGCAGAAGGCATTACTCGTTTCTTTTTTATACTGTCCCTTCAAACAGTATCTTATCTTCTATCATTATGAAATGTAAATTTTAATCTGTCATACATAGAAAACATGCCATCAAATGTTAAATAATATAAACATCACCTCTCTCATGATGAGTATCCCTACAATATAAATCATGAACACTGAGAGATACATCACTCTGTTGGCAGTTTCGATATCCTCCGGCTTTATATCTCTGAGCTTATCTCCGATTTCCGGTTTTTTTACAAGTTTTCCAAAGTACCGGGCATCACCAAGAAGAGTTACCCCCAGGGCTCCTGCCATGACGGCTTCAGTCTGTCCTGAGTTTGGACTTGTGGATTTTTTCGCATCACGCATCCAGATTTTCAAGGCATTTTTCCAGTTGAGGTTAAGAAAAGCTGAGGCTATGACCATGAAAAGTGCGGTCACTCTCGCGGGAATGAAATTCATCACATCATCAAGTTTTGCAGCGACGGTTCCGAAATATCGATATTTATCGTTTTTATATCCGATCATGGAGTCCATGGTATTCACTGTCTTATAGAACCAGCCGCCGGCAACTCCGATAACCATCATGAAAAGGAGCGGCGCTACAACTCCGTCGGAGGCATTTTCAGCCACGGTCTCTACCGCCGCTTTTGTGATTCCGGATTCGTTAAGCTGTTTTGTATCTCTTCCGACGATCATGGAAACTGCTTCCCTGGCACCCTTTAGATCTTTTCTTTGAAGCGCCTTGAACACCTTCATTGATTCTATCTTTAGCTGCTTCATGGCCAGCATCTGGTACGCGAGAAACGCACTTATGGCACAGGAAATGTTTTCCCCGAACATGCGGCTTATGTGGATTATGATAAGGGGTATCGCTGTAAATACCACCAGCATTATCACTACAAGTATCCCGCCGGCAATGCGCTTTTTTTCTTTATCCTCTTCCGCTTCTTCGGAAAGCTTAAACACTTTTCTCAGAATTATTTCCAGACACTCGATGGCTCGTCCCATAGCCATAACCGGATGAAACCAATTGTGAGGATCACCAAAAATCAAATCCAATATCAGTGCCATGATTAGTACTATTATTCGTTCGTACATTATTTCAACCTCTGCGGAATCCCGGCAAGCAACCTATAAACCTTATCTGCTCTCTTTGCGAACAAACAGCTTACCCGTCCAACTGACTCACGCCAGGCACGTTCGTCTCTATCCATAGGCACAACACCCGATCCTACTTCATTCATGATGATAACAAGATCTCCTGATATTTCATCAAGCCACTTCTCCGCCTCCGAAACCGGATCCTTTCCTTCCCCAAGTTCCTCACGAATCCTTTCTTCATAATGCTCTATCACTTCAGCATCCGGAAATTCGCTTTTACAAAAGTCATGCTTTCCCTGACACATACCGCCTATTATAAGAACCATATTTCCTCCATGCACCGAAATCATTCTGATTTCTGAATTTCGTTCTGCAAAATAATGATACTCATCTAAAAGCTTTACGTAAGTCCAGACATATCTGCTTTAAGCTCTAAAAAAACTCTATGATTTTCGAAGCAAGTATGTTGGCAAGTAAAATCAAAAACTCGCAATTACACAGAAAATATCCGCACAGATCCCCTGTGGTTCCTCCAAACTGAGGCACTATCCTGTATCGATATCTCAGAAATGAACCAGCTGCTGCTGCCAATGTCACTGCCGGATACGCAAGCTCAATATTCCCAAATATGCAAAACAAAAACATACAAAGAACCGTCACTAAAAGCTCTGCCAGAAGCACAGTCTTCACATTCTTATCCGCACTATCTGAAAACTCACTGACCATTCCGTCCTTTTTTGCCTTCGGGAAGCTGACAACACTGAGTCCGCTTAGCTCTCTTGAAATCACAAAACCGAAACACACAGAAATGAGCGCCTCTATATCTGTCTCCGTTGCCAGTGCAAAGGCTCCAAGCATATACATTACCCCAAAGATCACTGCAAAGGCTCCGACATGCGGATCCTTCAGTATGGAGAGCTTCTTCTCTCTGTCACCGTAGCTGTGAAGTGCATCCTCTGTATCGAAAAGTCCGTCAAGATGTATGCCTCCTGTCACTGCCACAGGAACCAAAAGCAAAAAAAATGCCGTAATCATGTTATAAGTTTGGAGAAATCCTGCCAGCCTCCATATAAAAAGCTCCAGAAATGCAATTACCACCCCGACCAAAGGAAAAAAGCACATGGCATACTTCATGCTCTTTTCGTTCCAGTCTGCCTTCGGCATGGGAATCCTTGAATAGGTTGAAAAAGCTATAATAAAAGAATCTGTCATTTAGCCGGCTCTCCTCTATAAGCTCAACACATAATAAATATGTTGGTGATAAAAAATTAACAAACCGTTTATTTTTAGGTATATTTTTAGGCCATATGAGTTTATTATATATATTATGAAATATAAGTCCAAGTGATGCACTTAGGATTCGTGATCAAAAGATATTTTTATCCCGGTTGTTTCAACCCTTCAAGAAACTTTTTTCAGGCTGAAGCAGCCAACTACTAAACAATGTGACATTATCAAATAATGGGGAGGTTAATATGGAGTTCAAAGGCATTAAGCACATTGCAGGCGGAAATTTTCTTCACAGGTATGATGTCTATTATGAAACCGGTGATCATAAAGAAATTACTTATGAAATGGCCAGCCGCAATCCGAATATCACATCATTGGAGGAGCTGTCCAACTGGGGAACCAAAACTGTCAGCATAATCGGTATTTCCCGTGACCATAATCGTATTCTGCTCAACAGGGAGTTCCGTCCGGCAGTAGGTGACTGGGTATATAATTTCCCGTCAGGCCTCATGGATAAAGGCGAAACTCCTACAGAAGCTGCAAAGCGTGAGCTGCTGGAGGAAACCGGTCTTCATTTCGTAAAACGTATAGTGCGTCTGGCAAGCAGCTTTAATGCCATTGGTATTTCCAACGAATCCACTTCCTGCATTATAGCCATCGTTGACGGCGAAATACAGGATAGTGAGTCGGACATCGAGAAAATCCATGCAGCATGGTTTAGCAAAGAGGATGTAAAAGAGCTCCTTAAGACCGCAAAAATGTCTGCAAGAGTACAGCTCTTTTGTTTCCTTTGGGTTTACGGAGATCTTTCTCTGAACAAATTCTATGAGTATCAGGATGACTTCGGACCGGGAACAGGCCGCCTGCAATAAGCTTTATAAAAATCCGATCTCACCTGGTGCACGTAATTTATAATGGACACAATGCCGTTATCAAATTAATTAAAACGCCGGTCAGAGGAGTTGAGGCTCCTCTGACCGGCGTTTTTTTATCTGCCCGGGAAAACCTCAAAATTTTTGAAGCTCCTTTTTTATATTGCCCCAAAGCTGTCATAATAAATACAGTTATGATCACATCCACCCATCCGCAGTTTCCTGCAGGATTTCATCCGATAAGTAGACTCCTCTTCACTCCGGTATCTGTTTATTCTCTTTCTGATATATCCGATATTTTCGAAATTATCTTCTTTGCCGGGTATCAGCGCCGCACAGGTATTGACCCAGATAACATTACAATCATCATGTGCACATAAATCCAGGGACAGTTTAAAATCATGGGATCCCGTTGAATATGCCGGAGATATGATCATGGTAAGCATAAATGCACGCATTATACGTTCCATATACTCATTGGTCAGGAAATCCTTGCATATCATTACAGCAAAACGACCTAAGCCTTCATAATGAAATATGGTTATCTTATTATTGGGTCTCAGATATTCCCTGTACTCTCCCTGTTTTAACTTATGAAAAAACGGGTTATGTTTACATTGTCTTGTAAGCTCGTGACCATATCTGTCCAAAACCGGAGAATAATTCAGTCCTTCCACGCTGCAGGAGGGCAAAACAATAAGTGCAGGAATCTGTTTAAGCTGCTCGTCATTCAATGTGCTCAGTTTATCCCGGATAAACGTCTCCATCACGGGATTTCCAAGCATCTCCGGGAAAACTATCAGCTCACTACCATGTTCCCCAGCTTCTTTGATCTTTTTCCAGACCAAAGCATTATCACTCTTTATACGGGATTCATTATATTTAACGTCAAAAACCAGATAATCACCTAAACTATGATAATTCAGATCAAAATTGGTTTTTGCGCTAAGAGGTGAAGCTGCAACATTAAGCTTTTTGGTTTTATCGAATATGGGAAATGATCCTTTTTTTATAAATACATGCTCTGCCTCTATTCCGGAAATATCCTGAACTACCAGCAGATACCTGAGATAACTGTCTATCCGTTTATAGGAAAATGTCTGCCTGTTTTTTCTTGACCAGACACAATTCATCTTTGGAAACAGGGCTATTCCCGTGGATTCTCTGTTGGTATTGATTTCCGAGGAAACCTTATTTCCTTCAAGGATTTCACGTTCATCATAAAGAAGCACCGAAACCGTTTCATCCAGTGCCTGTAAAAATCTGATGACAGCGTTTTTGTCATTTTCTGCGAATATTTTTTCTTTAAAGCTATGGAGTTTATCAATGTACTCAGGACTGAGATCCGGCTCAAAAATCGGAAGATACTTTCCTTTCTCACTCAAACTTAGTAATGTATCATTCACGATACGATCATCAATACGCCTTAACTCTTTATCAGAGAGACTTTTGTAGAAGATGAAATGATTTTTACCGACAGACTCCAGATAAGAGCATAGTTCTGCGATGATGTTGTATAGTGATATTCTCTCAGGAACAATCTCATTCATTTTTACCTCCATGAGTCAGGCAAGCATAGGTTTGATACAAAACTATAGTTGACCCGGTAATTAACTTAAAAAATCATTTTAAAGCCCAATCTCTCCAATATATCAGATGCTGACATATTGTTTTAAGGCATTTATTTTACACCAACAGGAATACCTGCCACAACTTCAAAAACTTTATCCGCATCTTTTGCTATGCTCCGGTTTATTAATGCCAGCTCTCTCAGGAATCCCATAGTCTCTTCCGGATACTGATTGCCGTCACAGTATAGCTCATTGGTGACAACGATAAGAGCTTTGACATTAGCAGCAAGTTCTCTGAAAGGCTCAGTGATTTTATGCGGGTGACCATTGGTTTGGTAGCATTCATTGGCATAAAGGTTGGTGAGATCCTCAAGAAGAACTATTGAAGATTTTAAATACCGGCATGAGTCAGATAAGCTGATTGAATCCTGAACTGAATTATCATTTGTATTCTCACTTCCGGACATTTTTATCTCATCCAAAACCTTCGATATCTCAACAGATCGCTCAATGGTAACAAATCCCTTTCCCGCTCTAAGGTTCCGGTGTCTCTCTATCCTCTTTCTCGTTTCTTCATCATCATAAGGAAACATGGTGGCAATGTAAAAAAGACTATCACCATTCTCTGTCAGTGAAAGCGCCAGATCTTCTGCATATTCAGATTTTCCCGAGCCGGCTCCACCGGTTATCAAATAGTACATTATTTCAGCCTCTCTGTCATAACCACTAAATAACATTATTTCTGCACGATAACATTTTCTATGTTACGGATATAAAATCATGTTATCATACCTGATTCAGCATTCCTGAGTCATTGGAATCTCCGGTACGCTTCTACCTTTATATCAGAAAAAGTCCCCATACGGTTGAAGGCTTCCACCGCTGAAGAAAGTATCGGCATCAAAAGGACTGCTCCCGAACCTTCTCCCAGGGACATTTCAGCATCGATTATGGCGCGAAGTCCCATTTTTTCCAGAGCTTTTCGTGGAAGCTTTTCCTTCGATACATGGGATGCCAATGCATAGTCCGTGACTCTCTCATCCATCATATAGGCGGTGAGGGCCGCTGCGGTTGAGATGATACCGTCAATCACAATTGGAACCTCATATTTAACTCCACCAAGGAACATTCCGGCCATAACGGCTATTTCCATGCCCCCGATCTGAAAGAGGCCTTCCTTAGCCGTTGCTGCCGAAATAACTTTGACTTTTTCCTCGGAAACAACATCTATGGTTTTATTTACCGCTTCATCATTTAACCGATTAAAATCATCTTGTGCGATGTCTTGAAGTCCTGCCTGACCTTCGCGCTCTTTCCCGAGCCTCTCCAGTGCTCTTCTAACCACATCCTGTTTTCTCTTAAGTCCATCTTCGCTGAGTCCGGCTCCGTAGCCTACAGCCTCTTCTTCATTACTTCCCATAAAATAAGCAAGTAATGCTGCAGTCGGAGTGGTATTTCCGATTCCCATTTCTCCTGTGCAAATGATCTTATAACCAGTTTCCTTAAGCTCGCGAACGATGTCCATACCGAGCTGCAATGCTTTTTCAACGGTTTCATGGCTCATGGCAGGTTCTGTGGCAATATTTCCACTGCCGTTCTGAAGGCGTCTGTCGTTTACTTTACCCTGGGAAAGTCTTTCTGAATAATGATTCAATTCTGAATCCGATCTATATTCGGAATTTTTTACAGATTCATCTTTATTCTCACCTTCAGTATCCTCAGTTACTCCTTCGCTATATCTCGGTCCTATCATCCCCACATCGATAGTATATACATCAACTCCATTTTTTTCGGCAAAGATGGCAGTTGTAGTCTTCCCCTTTGCAAAGCTGTCTGCCACCTTTCTTGTTACAGAACTGTCGGTCTGAGACACGCCCTCTTTTACGCAGCCATGATCTCCGCAGAGCACCACCAGCGCTTTTTTATCTATAGACGGAGTTAGCGTTCTTTGTATCCCACAAAGCTTTATAACCTGCTTTTCAAGAACGCCGAGACTATCGATAGGCTTAGCTATCCCATCCCATTTTTTCTGAGCCTCCCGCTCAAAATGATATCTCTCACAACATTTCATAAAACTAAAAATCGATTTCGGATTACTATAATAGTAAAAATGCGGCCAGCCACAGGACATGATCTTACTGTAATATATCCCCTCATATACTTTGTTTGACATTGGCTTAGACAATACAAAACCATCGCCATTATGTTCGCAGTCGAATCTGTGAAATTCATGACCTTTGAGAACCGTACCTGCATCACCGAATAACCCAGGCGCTTTTGTCTCTGCGGAAACGTAGCCAAAACGAACCAGTTTATCTTTATTTTCAGCATTTCCTGAGAATATGCCACACATCTTATTCTGCTCTATCGTATTATTCAGATACATATACCCGCCACACTCGGCTATAATAGGCATCCCTTTTTTTATATTTGAAGCCAAGGCCTCTCTCATGGAAGCATTAGCAGTAAGCTTCTCTGTATAAAGCTCTGGATATCCTCCACCGATGATGATCCCATCTAAATCCTTTGGCAGCTTTTCATCATAAATCGGACTAAACGGTACTATCTCCGCCCCCATCTTCTCCAACAGCTCACGGTTTTCCTGATAATAGAAGTTGAAGGCTTCGTCCTCGGCGATCCCCAATTTAACCTTTTCATTCAGTTTACAATTTGAAATATTATCAATAGATGTTAAATCGATGCAAGTAGCCTTGAATTCAGAAATGTTAGCATCCATCGACTTACCGGATTTAGTTGTCTCAGCAAGCTCCAAAAGACCGTCAACATCAACTGTCTTTTCAATCTGCTCACTGACAGTCTCTATCCATGAATTGAAGTCTTCCATATCTCCTGGTTCGATAAGTCCAAGATGCCGTGACGGAACTTTCTGATTCTTCATTTCAGGCATATACCCAAGAACTTTTATCTCGGGACAATTATTTTCGATTACTCCCTTAAGTCTCTCATAAAACATAGGTGATACTCTATTAAGAATAACTCCATGGATACCGGAATCACTTTTGGTAAAATCCAACATTCCTTTTATAAGTGCAGCTATAGAAACGCTTACCCCTTTACAATCCATCACAAGTACTGTGGGGTTGTCGATGATATCTGCAATCTCCCAGGTTGACCCTTCCGATGACACTCCGCCAAGCCCGTCATAAAAGCCCATGACTCCTTCAATCACAGAAATATCCGCCTTCTCAGTTCTTTCCGCATAAATTCTTCTCAACATTTCCCTTGACACAAAAAAGCTATCAAGATTAGCAGAAGGAACACCAAGCACCTCTCTGTGAAACATCGGATCTATATAATCCGGACCACATTTAAAGCTCTGTACCTTAAACCCTCTTTTTTTCAGTACACGAATAAGACCACACGTCAATGTGGTCTTCCCGGAACTGCTTTTATCTGCTGCAATTACAAAGCTGTGTTTCATATATTCTCCGTTTAAAGAAAAATTTACATTAATTTAATTGTAGATTTCCCCATCCTTTGGTATAACACGTATATACACATTATACCAAAGGAGGTCATTTCACTATGTCACAAGTAACTATCAGGTCTTGGGGAAATAGCCAGGGAATACGCATTCCCAAAGATATTCTGGATAAAATGGGGCTCGCTATATCTGATGTGCTGGATATAGATATATCCAAAGACTCTATAGTACTTCGCAAATCTTTCAAGCACAAAACTTTTGAAGAAAGGCTTGCAGAGTATAATGGAGAAATAACCGTATGCGATTTTGATTGGGGTGAACCTGTTGGAAAGGAGATTCTATGATAAGCTTTAGTCAGGGTGACATCATTTCAATCAGTGGCTACGGCAAAAAAGCATTCTTAATAGTCAGTAAAAATGCCTTTATAAAAGCAACCGGTGTATTTCATATATGCCCTATTATGAATATTACAACCGGTCCTCTTCATATAGAGATTTCCGGAAATAAAGGAATAACCGGAACCGTTATCTGTGAACAAATAAAACTCATAGACCCAACAGTTCGAGGTTGCTCAAAAATAGACAATATTCCTTACTCTGACATTATGAACATTTCTGATGCCATCCAAGGCATGTTTGAATATGATTAATGAATCACGAGTTATTAACTCGTGATTCATTATATTAATTTCTTACTCCGTCTTCTTCACCAGGATCTTCACCTCATTCGCCGGCGATTCCCCTTCACGGCAGCTGTATTCTATCTTCTCGGCCGAATTCTCGACCATGGAAAGCGACAGCTCATTGTTGGTATCTCTGATGTCAAATTTCTCTCCGCCATAGTTAAAGGTGATCTCTGTACTGTTATCCTGCATGGAGTACTCTACAGTCACATGGATGTCCGGCTTAGGATACTTCGGAAGGAGTATCTGCTGCACCGTCTCCTCGATGGCGAGACGTATGCGGTTTTTCTCAGCGGACTTCACATCATTCTGAAGGAGATATCTGTCAAGCTCCGCTCCAAAGTTAATAAAATCATAATCCCTGCTGTCGATCACAGCCTCGAAAACCTTCAGTCTTCTGATAAATCTTCTGGTATTCTCCTTCTTCGGATGCTCGAAAATCTCCTCGGGAGTGCCTTCTTCGTAAATGCCCTCCCCGTCCATATAGAATACCCTGTTTGAAATTGCCCGTGCGAAATTCATTTCATGGGTAACTATCATCATGGTCTTTCCGCTCTTGGAGAGATCCCTGATAACCGCCTGCACCTCGGAAACCATGGTGGGATCCAGAGCACTTGTTGGTTCATCCAGCAAAATCACCTCGGGATCCATGCACAGAGTTCTGGCGATGGCAACTCTCTGCTTCTGTCCACCTGACAGCTCATCGGGGTAACTCAGGGCCTTATCCGCCATTCCCACACGACGTAGATATTCCATGCCCTTATCATAGGCCTCCTGCTTGCTCTTCCCAAGAAGATCCATGGGAGCAAGCATCAGATTCTCAATAACAGTGAGATGCCCGAACAGATTGAAGGACTGGAACACCATGCCCATTTTCATTCTGGCTTTTCTGATGTCATAGCCCCGTGCGGTAATTTCTTCACCGTCAAATATTATCTGACCACCGGTGGGTTTCTCCAGCATATTGAGGCATCGTATCAGGGTTGACTTTCCGGTACCGGAAGGCCCGATCACCGCGATAACGTCACCGTCATTTACATTGAAACTCACGTCTCTAAGCGGTGTCACCGAATCATATTTTTTAGTTAAGCTCTTTACCTCAATCATTAGTACGCACTCCCTTAAGTATGTCTTCTCTGTTACGGCGTTTCGGGTTAATGTTTATCTCTATCTTATCCACCAGGAATGTAAGCATAGCCCCAAGAATGAAATATATAACGGCCACCGCAATAAGCGGGAAAAATGCTTCATAAGTGCGGCCTCTTATTATGTCTCCCATCTTTGTCAGATCCTGAACCGCGATGTATCCGACAATGGCAGTTGACTTTACAAGAGCCACCACCTCGCCCTTATAGGTAGGCAGGAAGTGCGGTACCGCCTGAGGGAATATGATCCTGAAAAAGGATTTGATATCGCTGTAGCCTAAGGAAAGGGCAGCCTCTGTCTGGCCCTTGTCCACAGCCCCGACGCCCATTTTCAGCATTCCGAAAACCCCGGAGCCAAACACAAATGTAAAGGCTATTACCGCCACAACAGTACCGGTTATCTTCATTTTTGCGAAAATAATATAGTAAAGGATCATCAAAAGAACTACTACAGGCATTCCCTGTATGAGCCACACAAATACCCTTGCAAAGGCATTAGCCGCCTTGTTTCCATTTCTGGTCCCCATGAATATAAAAAATCCGAAAGCTGTTCCGAAGATAATTGAAAGAACCGTTATCACGATGGTTGTAATGATTCCGGAAAGGAAAAGCTCATAACGATTCTCTCTTATAAAGGTCTTTTCGAAGCTTGCTTTGATTCTGTCAACGAAAGATGTACCGGCTGCTTCATGGGTTGCGGTGCGCACAATAAAAACAAATGATGCAGGAGCATACTCCAGGAAATCCATTTTTTCCTTGCGCTCAGCCGTAGTAACTATCGAACCGCAGATGACATCCGCCTTTTCGGCTTCGAGGGATGAAAGCACGGCTGCAAAATCCATGGGGATAAAATTCACATGAACATCCAGTTCCTTCGCAATAAGGAGTATGGTTTCAATGTCAAAACCGAGACATTTGCCTCCCTCTCCCATGTAGCTCATAGGCTCCAGGGCATCACAGCAGGCTGCATTAACCGTGCCGTTACTGCCGGGCCAGTCCTGCTCCGGAATAGTTTTGATGCTGTCATCCGCTCCGGTCCACTTTTTCCAAAGAGCTTCCTTGGTTTCGGCGGGGATCCGGTCAAATGCCTCCTGCCATACATCACGCCTCTCGTCTCCCTTTTTAAACCCCAGTCCGAAAGCAGTATCACCAAGAGACTGAGGGAAAACACAGAGGTCCGGATCCTTATTGGCAGCAAGCTCCGCAACAGCATTGTTCATAAGTCCGGCATCAGTCTTTCCGGTTCTGATGGCAAGCATCATATCCGGCATGGTGGTGAAATAGGTGAACTCCTTGACATCTGATACCTTTGAAAGGATCATATTTTCAAAGGGAGCTCCTGTGATCATAGAGATAGTTCTGCCCTTAAGTTCATCAAAGGTTTTGAACTCCGGCTCCTTATCTACAGAAGTGATCTTTTTCTCCTGATCGATGCCTTTTAGATCTGCAGCCGGAACCGCAAGTACTATTCCGTTTTCAAATGTAGCATCAGAGAAAAGCACCTCTTCCAGGCGCTCCGGGGTTACATTCATTCCCGTTGTAATATCGCCTCTTCCGGATTGAAGATCGGGAATACGCGCGGCAAAGCTCACATCCTGGATTTCAAGAGCATACCCTCTGTCCAAACAAAAATGCACAAGAAGGTCTATATCATAACCCACATTTTTCCCGTCCTTTATATAGGACCAGGGCATGTCTGTAGCGGTGGTTACCACCTTGACAGTTCCGTTTTTTCCGGTAAGGACTGACATGTCAACAGTTTTCCTGTACTCATCAACACCCATCCAGATATCATCCATAAGCTGCAGGACGCCGTTGCTTCTTATCTCACTAAGGTAATCATTGAACTCCTCACAAAGCCTTTCGCTTTCCGGATCGTCTTTTCTGAAGGCAAAACTTACATCCTGTTCCTTAATACTTTCATGAATATAGTCAATATCCGGATCTTCAAAATGCATGGTCTTTACATTCGGCTCATCCGCAAGAAATGCATCTATCTTACCTGAAAGAAGTGCTACAGCGCAGTCCGGATAACTGTCGATATAAACATACTCACTGTCAGGAAAAAACTCTTTTGCCACGTCCTCCATCAGGGTTCCGGTGAGTACCCCGATCTTTTTTCCGTTATAATCGTGCCAATCCGCTGCAAATGAGCTTACTGTAAACACACATGTCAGCAGTAAAACAATTGTCATCAAAAAACGTATCGGATATTTCAAAATTCTCATCTCCTGGAAATTCTTGTAATAGTTATAGGATTTTCCGCTCTGTGCATGTGGTAGCTTCCGCGTCTTTCAAGACCGGTTGACTGTATCTCCACCATCTCAAAGTTATAATCCGTGAGTCTTCTCTCGACCTCCAGAACCTCTGAAACCGATTCAAGAGTGACCGTATTTATGACGATGACTACATCAGGATTCACCTTCACAGCCCAGTCTATGATCTTCTGGAGATTTCCCTTGCTGCCTCCGATGAAAACACGGTCGGGAATAGGCAGCAATCCCTCATCTGCTACATTCTTTCTCTCTCCCGGCTTCTGCATTTCAAACTCTTCAAAGCATTCGGGAGCTTTGCCGCGGATCACACGGATGTTGTCCACCTTGAACTGATATCTGTTTCTTTCTATGGTATCGATGGCTTCCTGATTCAGTTCAACGGCGATAACCTTTCCCTCCGGACATGCAAGACCTGCCTCGATGGACATAGAGCCGGAACCTGCACCGATATCATAGATGATGCTGTCCTCTTTTATGGCTAAACGGCAGAGACTCAGGGCTCTTACGTCACGCTTTGTAAGAGGTACTGCATCAGCCCTTTCAAAATGATCGTCTCCGATCCCGTAGGAACGGACCGGGGTTTCTGCATTATCATTCTCGAAAAGTGCGATGGCAAGACGGTCAAACATCTTACCCTTCATATCCCTTGGCTTTCCCACGGTAAAGCACTCGTCAGGATAGCTCAGCCTCTCTCCGACTATGATCTTTACAGAGCCGAAGCCAAACCTGGCAAGCTCCTCCGAAATCTTTGAAACCGTGTCCTCACTTCCGAGAAGGGCGCACACAAACTTGTTCTCACGGATAAGCGGTATCATATCCTTATAGCGTCCGTGAAGACTTACCAGCTTAACATTGGCCATGCTTACAGAGCGCTTGCTCAGGAAATACTGGATGCTGGAAACTCCTGCAAAATTCCTGATCTCGAAGTTTTCGGCTCTGTCCTCATCCTCTGAGTCATCACCACCGTCCGGTCCCATATTTTGTTCCAATGCTTTCTTTAAAGGTATGGCACCACTGTACACGCTGGTATCTCCCGTAAATACACAGGAGATCACCTTCTTCTCGGGATGACCCTTGATGTACGTCACCATATCATCAGTTTTGACAGCCTCACAGATTTCTATATCAAGCTCCGGAACCGCATCCTGAGCGGTCTTCAGGGCTCTCTCCGCCCCCATCAGAACCTCTGACTCCTTGATGGCCTTAATGGCCTGGGTTGTCATCATCTCAGGACTTCCCGGACCTACACCGATTAAATTTATGATTCTCATAACATTCCTCCTGCTAAAATATCACTTAAAGACATTATACTATACCATTCCTCCACCGGAACAGTCGTTAAGACCGGTCGTCCGATGACAAGAATTTTCACTCCCAATTCTATAGCTGCATCACACTTCCCGGGAAATCCTCCGATCTCCCCCGAATCCTTTGTAACAATGTATCCGGCAGAAGCATATCTTAACTGAGCCAGGTTCATATCAACACTGAAAGGACCCTGCATGAGGATCAGCCTGTCTCTCCTAAATCCCAGCGCCATGCATTTTTCAAGAACCTCAGGCGTGGGTAATGCTCTCACATAACAATACTCCTCAAAATCCGGTATGGCAGTGTATTCCTGAATTTCTTTTGAACCTGTGGTTATGAGTATATGCTTTCGCTTCTCCGGAAAATTTTCGAAAGTTGAGTTGAGCCATTGTACGGCCTTTTTTACATTTTCGAAATATAGAAAGTCAGAGTTATCTGTATCAGAGTCTGCCTCAGGACGAACTATTCTCAGGCATCTGACTCCGGAAGCCCTGCAGGCTTTGTAGATATTTTCCGTTACTTCCGCAGCATACGGATGAGTTGCATCGATAACCAAAACAGACTCAGCTCTATCTTCTGATATCTTCTCTAAAAAATCATCATTGATGGGATGTTTATTAATTACTGATTTGGACTCACCCATGGTTGAACTTCTAAAGAGACTATTCGCAGTTATAAAACGCTCCGCCATTTCCTCGGCGTTCAGCCTTCCAACATTTACAGCCAAATGCTTTTCCGTTGGAAGAAGTCCTGCTCCGTAGTCGGTAGCCACAAAGACTTCGGTCTCAAGAAAATCTTCTCGTCCATCAGCCTCTCTTTTTTTGTTTTCTGCCACAATATGCTCCGCAATTTTCCGTCCTTCGGTGGTTCCGCCAAATAAAAATATATGCATAAAACTCCTGCTGCTGATTAGCAGTCACAATTTCCCAACGTAAGCAATGTAATCATCCGTAAAAACACATGTCTACATGCCTTTTATCACCCTTTATACCCTCTCGGAGTAACCATTCTGGATCCATCCGGTGTTTCAACAATCTTCGTCTCCGAATTGCCTATGAAAACTGTAGTCAGCATATCAATTTCAGAATTTTCACCAAGCTTCTCAAGCTCATATAATAAAAAGATCCGGCTCTTACATCCATCCCTTCCGATGTTTCTGACATATCCGCAAACCCTGTCAGAAGGAATCTCTTCTCTGAGAATCTCACAGGCTCTCTTAAAAGTCTCCAGCCTCTTATGACTTACCGGGTTATAAAGCACTATGACAAAATCCCCTTCCGCTGCAGCTCTAAGCCTTTTTTCTATAGTATCCCGGAGTGTCAGAAGATCCGAAAGACTGATGACACAGAAATCATGCCCAACCGGAGCTCCGAGAACCGCCCCTCCGCTGAGAACCGCAGAAAGTCCGGGTACCGTCTTCACCTGAACTCCGCTGTAGATTTCCTTTTCGGAAATCTCGTACAAAAGACCCGCCATACCGTAAACCTCGGCATCACCTGAGGAGATAACGGCTACATTTTTTCCTTCAGCCGCAAGCTCCAGAGCCTTTTTGCATCGTTCCTCTTCTTCATGCATCCCGGAAACCACGAATTCTTTTTCAGGATACTGTTTACTTACTATATCTGCATAAGTCTTATAACCGACTATCACATCCACACCGGACAGCACTTCCCTTGCTTCCAATGTCTCGTACTTTACATCTCCGGGCCCGAAGCCCACAGCATATACCGTTCCCATTTCACCCTCCGTGAACCAAATCATTCATATTATATAATTTTATCCTAATCAAGCCCTCAAAAAAACCCCTTACCCAATTCCGCATTACGGTCTTATCACGAAAAAAAACTGCAAACCACCGGGATGATTTGCAGTCATTACTATGTTTTGTTTAACCCTTAAATTTTATTCCGTCAATGAAATCTTCGATGATATCATCTGTAGCCACCTGGATTTTTTCATCTTCGCTGTAAGTAGATGAGATCTTTAATACAAGGAGATCATCTCCTCTCGGAACAAAATAGTTCACATAAACCTGGTCACCTTCCTTGTAAGGTCCATTACTCATAAGTAATGTACATCCTTCGATATCCAGGAAGGTTATGTCATCTTTTCTCTCCAACTCTGCATTCTCATCCGCAAGTCCTGCACGAAGCTCTGTGATGGCACTGTCAAGATCGTTGCTCTCTGCCTTATATACAACAATCAGGAATTCATTCCATTCCTTGCTGTCAACATTACAGAACATATCCGACTCACCGGTTTCATAGGAGCAGATTTCACGCATATCGTACTTTGCTGTATAATCGTAGCTTCCTTCGTAATCAACGATCTGATCTTCATCCTTTGTCGGAGGTGCGTTAAGAACCGGAACCGGTGCCCATCCGTACTCCTGATACTGGGTGATGTAAAGCCCGTTAGTGTTGATATAGTTTGCCAATGCTTCTGCCAGATACTTGTCACGTTCATTTGAGGCTTCAAGATATGCATCCTTCAGACCTTCTTTACCGAAAAGTTCATCCAAAGAAGCCTCAAAGCCGGCACCATCCTGAAGAAAATCGAAATCTGTAACTATGGGATCTCCTTTTGTTGTATCAAGATGCACAACGCCTCCGAAGGACCCTCCATTTACATTCAGAAGGGAAGTCTTTACAAGGTTGAAACCTTCTACATAAAATTCACCCCATAACTTCACGTCTTTAGGATCGCTGTCATCAGCTTTTAGAACGATAGGAACGCATATGGTTAAATCCGGTGCTACGTCTCCAAAACTGTTTTCAACAAGGAAATGGCTTACTCCGTCTGCATACTCTGCCCAGTCCTCAGGACCGTTGTAATGATATTCCGGAAGGGGCAATGTCGGATAATCAGGCTCCGAAGCAGTTGTTTCCTCTTCCTTCGCAGCTTCTGTGGTTTCTTGAGAAGTCTCTTCAGTTTCCTGAGGAGCTGCCGTAGTGGATTCTTCCACTGCTGCCGTTGCAGCCTCATTTGTATTAACATTTGCTGCCGGCTTCTGACATCCGACCATTCCAAAGGCAAAAACACAAAATGCTGCTGCCAATGCCGCTTTCTTTCTCATAATATTTCTCCTCTCTTCTATTAACGCTGTTTTTGAGCCTTAATATCTGACACATAGATGCACATCTATATGGCTCTTTGAATGCACTCTACTCATCTATAAACGAGTGTTTTCCTCAATAATTTCAAGTTTTTTTATCCTCAGTATGAGGTAAACTAATAATAGTTTAAATAAATTATACAGACACCGCAACTGCCAATGTCACACTTCCGTATATCTGCTTGTGCACGAGAACCCGCTCCTGTCCGTTTCGCGACGCGGCATAAGCAGCCGACCGTTCGCAGACATTGGACACCCCTGTTACACTTTCCACAAAGCTGCTTGCCGCAAAGTCCCCATCCATGGATTTAAGCTCAGTCGCCGTATAGGTTACAAAGGGAATTTCCCGCTTATAGCTGAAGGTGAGTATCCCCTGCTCATTCTTTTTAAGGTCAATGCTTACCAGGGCATCCACTGCATCACCGGATATTCCCGCTGACTTAAGGCAGTTATCATATGCCTTTGCCACATCTTCCTCAGAAACGCCCTTTCTAGCGCCGATTCCTACATATACACGCTTAGCGATAAGCTTAAGGCCTATGGCATTAAAGGGTCTCACCACCGGATCAGCCTTATCAAGGAGTTTACTCTGATAGCTTATGATGATATCTGCTTTGTCAATGTCATTTATCCCCACCGGCTCATATTCACCTATACCGGGTCTCATGTTCAGATGCTCCATGCCAATGTCACTGTATATACGCAGCTTCTCACCTCTCAGTACCTTAGCCGAAGCCTCCTTTGCTGCCCCGAAATCAGTGATGTTAAGGCCATTCTCCTTTGCAAAAACATCAACAGAAAAAGCACCTTCCAGATCTGACGCTGTGGTTATCACAGGCTGAGCCTTAATAAGATCCGAAACAAAAGACGTAAGCTCATTGGCACCTCCCAGATGTCCGCTGAGAAGGGATATGACAAAATGCCCGGCTTCATCTATAACAAGTACCGCAGGATCCTCCGACTTGTGGGACA
>JAILDF010000257.1 GCA_024689585.1 Oribacterium sp. | reverse complement strand
CAGCGGACTATATAAAGAAAAGGATAAACTCGCTGTTGATCTGGAAGATACAGCAGTCGTTATCGCACCATTAATTCCATGGTCAATAGCCGGAGCTGTTCCTTTGGCCACAGTAGGTGCACCTTCAACAGCAATATTTGCTTCATTCTATCTCTTGTTACTTCCTATTTACAGGTTACGTTCGGCAAGGTATGAGAAAAGCTAAACAAAAGAATAACTTTTTCAAAATCTAGGCGATTCTCGCTTTTTCAATTCCTGCGGTAAACTTACGCTGTCCCTTTTCCAAAACATTGGAGCCAGAGACTCTTACATATGCTACGATATAAACAGGTTTAGACAAAAGAGTTTACCGTTTATATCGTAGCTTTTCGCTGTTTATATATTTGACAGATTTGTGGGATTTAATCCGACATTATTTCACCTGAAACTCCCCGAGAAACCTGAATTCAAAGGGATGGTTTCCTGTCAGCTTTTCATAATCCTCATAACTTAAGTCTGAGCATTCAATAAGATAATCATATTCTCCAAGCTCTGTTTTTTTCGGTCTGTCATGGATGGTGACGAGCTTTGCGCCTGCCTTTTCAAGATCAGACATGAGTCCCGGAAGATACTCTGCTTTTCCGGAAGCTATAAATGCTGCTCTGTCATTTTCCTCAGTGGAGGGGTCTTCCTTTGAAAGAACATAGAACCTTGTTTTATTGCTGTCATTATTCTGGATACCTGCTGCCAGGACATCAAGTCCGTATACCTCAGCACAGGCGGCAGAAGCGATGGCAGCATTTGCGGCATTACCTTCTTCTGCAACAAGTCTTGCGCCCTCGGCAGTGCTGGAAACCTCGATTATCTCGGCATCCGGGAGATTTTCCTTAAGCCAGTTCTTCCCCTGAGCGATTCCCTGCTTGTGAGAGTAAACCTTTTCTATATTTCCGGCTTCTGCCCCGGGCATAACCAGGAGATTTTGATTGATGGGTAATTCCACCTCGCCGACAACGGAAACTATTTTCTGATTGATAACGATGTCAACGTAGTCTGTTACGGCTCCGCCGATGGTGTTTTCCTGAGGAATAACCGCATAGTTACTTTTCCCATTGATCAATGCTTCTACCGCATCGGAAACTGTTTTATACGGGGTGTAAGTTCCTTCTTTTTCAAAAAATACACCGCAGGCTTCCTGAGTGTAAGTTCCCTCGGGTCCGAGATAACTTACGATTGCGGAATCATATTCATTTGCGGATTCTGATTCAGTTGCTGGATCGGATTCGATTTTCGATACAGATTCCGGCGAGCTTTCTTTAAGGGTCTCCTCTATGACCGGTGTGCTGATCTGTTCACATCCGGTCTGGACCACCGCCATAGACATTATAAGCAGCAACAACGATAAATTTCTCTTGATCAGATTCATAATTTTTTCTCCTCTGTAAACTTATTTTGGTTTATATTTGGTATAAAGATGTCAAACTATCGGGCTCTATAGCCACAGTTTTTTTTGTTTATTTCCTGACATCCGGATATAGTCTGATCGGCTCCCGCAAAATCGTTGGAAATCGAAATAGGTTTATTACGGCAGCGGCTGCCTGATAAAGGGCTCGTTCCTGTAGTGGTTTTTCAAAGCATTGGAAAAAGGCGTGATAAATGCTTTTGATCCCGGTGTTGTTAGTTTATCTTCGTTTACGATGACAGAGGCGCAGAGCGGGGGGACGTCTGCCAGAGGTATGTCACGGTTACTGTCCGGAGTATCGTTTTCAGGCGGGAAATATCTGTTCAGACCGAGGAAACCTGTGTCTCTTACCTTGTAATAAACCTGATAAAAGTGGGGAGATACCTCAAGCTTTATATTGAGTCCCTCCTTTTCAATGGCACGGAACAAAGGCAGAAATGCGTCACTCAGTCCCGGAACCTGTACTGTTTCTTTATCAAGGTCTTTTAAATAAAGCTCGGATCTGTTCCAGAGGCGATGGCTTTTTTCCACCATGGCAGCAGTCCTGCACTCTATGATAGGATAGCGGCTGAGACCGTCGATCTTATCACCCAGGTCCATGATTATTCCCATGGAAAGCTTTCCTGACCGGACACCCGAAACCACATCATCATTATTTATTTCAGCCAGGTTAATGTCTACATTTGGAAAAGAATCTTTACAAAAAAACCGGATCCTGTCCTTTAAGGATGGAAGAAAATCCGGCAATAAGGATACACTGATCCCCAGGTTCAGCGGAGTTGAAAAATTGACGTCGGAGTACATGTGCTCCATCATGGTTTCAAAGCTTTTCAAAACCGGAGCCGATTCCTGCCGGAAAAGCCTGCCCTTTGAGGTGAGGCTGATGTGGTTTCGGTCGTTATCAAAAAGTGTTCCTCCAAGTTCTGTTTCCATGGCGGAAACATTCTGACGTACAGCCTGACGGGTCATAAAAAGCTTCTCCGCAGCCTTGCTGTAGTTCATCTCTGAACACAGAGTCTGGAAAATAACGATCTGCTGAATGGTCATGATTCCTCCCGAAAGCATTAACGATGATGATCATCCTGAATAAACAGTGTTTTTCTGATGCGTGAAACGCAAGCTAAACTTGCAGTATGACTAAAGAATACTTACTTTTTAGGATGCTGTAAAGATGGTATCGTTATTCTATTAACAGGAAAAAGTAAAATTTTCTGCGGTTTAAATCATTTCGGGTTCAGCGTTGGAGGATATCATGTCAAAGAAGATTGTATCAAGAAGAGATTTTGTGAAGGGACTTGGAGCAGGGCTTGCATCCATTGCGGTTGCCGGGCTTTACGGCTGCGGACATCAGGATGTTCCTGCTGTGTCGGATACAACAGGTGCGGCGGCTGAAACCACTGCAAAAGCGGCAGAGACTGCGGCAGAGACAGAGCTTGCAAAGGAAGCTCTTAATGCTGCAACAAAGTCACTCAGCTACACTCCGGGAACCTATGAAGCCGTTGCAAGAGGCATGGCAAGCGACGTAAAGGTTACCATGACTTTTGATGCACAGAGCATCACTGATATAAAGATCGATGTGTCCGGTGAGACAGAAAATATCGGGGCAGTTATCGGGGATGAAATGTCCGGGAAGGTGATGACTGCTCAGGGCGCAGACATTGACGGTGTTTCAGGTGCCACAGTTACCAGCAACGCTATAAAGACTGCGGTTCTTGACTGTATGTCTCAGGCTTCCGGTCAGGAGATAAGCCTCGATGAGGTTTCTTCCGAGGGCAGTGCACAGGACTGGCTTGGTGAAGCGCCTGAAGTTAATGAGTCAGATATAAAGGAAAACGTTGACTGTGAGGTTCTGGTTGTGGGCGCAGGCTCCTCGGGACTTTTTGCTGCGGCAGCTGCGGCTGAGAAGGGTGCAAAGACCATCCTTATCGAGAAGTTCGAGCATGACAAGGCATCAGGAATCCGCGACACCATGGCTGCCTGTGATTCCACAGAGCAGAAGGAGGACGGTCACAATGTTGTTAAGAATGAAGCTATCAAGTACATCTGTGACTGGAGTCAGGGCTATGCAAAGCGTGATATCGTAAAGGTTTGGGCAGACCGTTCCGGTGAGACCATGGACTGGTTCAGGGATGTGCTCAATCAGGGCGGTATGGAATTCCGTCATGAGTTTGATGATGACAGCCTTCCGTCAAACTACAAGTTCCTTGAGGTAGGTCACAGCGTTCAGTATGACGATACCTATTATGAGCAGCAGACCATGGATAAGGTTCTCGAGTATGCAGAGGCTAAGGGTCTTGAAACCAGATATCAGGTCAATATGATAAAGCTTGAAAAGAATGATGCCGGTCGTGTAACAGGTCTCATCGCAACCGATAAGGACGGAAATTATGTTCGTTACAATGCTTCCAAGGGCGTTATCATCGCAACCGGAGGATACAGTGCCGATGAGGATATGCTGAGACAGCTCCAGCCATGGACTCTGGAACAGACCTGTGTTAACTATTCAAAGCCCGGAGCTAAGGGCAGCGGAATAAAAGCCTGTCTCTGGGCAGGTGCGGTTATGGATACCACGCATACATCCATGATATTTGAGCGTGGTGCCATCAAGCCTGACGAAGTTGGCAAGGTAGGAGAACCCACAAGAGGAGCCCTTTTCTGGATGGGATCACAGCCCTTCCTTAAGGTAAATCTCAACGGACAGCGTTTCATGAATGAGTCACAGCCCTATGACTATATCATGCATCAGGCAGCTCAGGAGCCGTTCCACACCTACTGTGAGGTTTGGGACAGCAAGTATACAGAGGACTGCAGGAGATTTGAGACTCACGGATGCAGCAGACTGTATGAGCACAAGAACGGAACAGCTCCTGTATTCACCATGGATATGGTTGTGGGAATGAATGAGGGTCTTATCAATGACGGTTTCATCGTTAAGGCTGATACTATAGAAGAGCTTGCTGAAAAGCTTGGCATCCCGACCGATAACTTTAAGGCTACAGTGGATCGCTACAATGAGCTTTTTGAAAAGGGTGAAGATGAGGATTACGGTAAGGAAGGCTTCAGACTTTCTTCCATGAAGGAGGCTCCGTTCTATGGCGTTCGTCAGGCCGGAGGTTATCTCATCTGCTCACTTGACGGTATAAAGGTGGATCATAATATGCATGCTCTTGGTCAGGACTTTAAGCCTATCGAAGGATTGTTCGTAGTTGGTAATGATGCCGGCGGATATTATAATGGCAGCTATCCAAATTATCTCGCAGGAACTCAGGCAGGAAGGATAGCGACCTTTGGAAGACTTGCCGGACAGCTTGCGGCCGAAGGAAAGTAAATGATTTTGTGAAACATCGTAAAGAACGCTGTTATACAGCGTTCTTTATGGTGCCATGTATCGATTATTTTTTAGATGTATTAATCCGTGAGCGGTGCTCCTCATAGATTTGTCAGGAGGAACCGAACTTTTTTCTGTATGTACTGGGAGTCATATGATACTCCTTCTTAAAACATTTAACAAAATAATTGGAATCCAGAATTCCAACGGAAGCAGCTATCTCCTGTACAGTGATTTCAGTCTGTCGCAGGAGGTCGGCTGCTTTTTTTGCTCGAATGTGGTTAAGGTAGGCCATGGGCGTTGTACCGGTCTCTTTTTTGAACTGATGAATCAGAGAACTGCTGCTTTGACTTAGTTCCGAGGCCAGTTCATCAAGTGTCAGGGACTTTTCGTAGTCATTTTCCAAAATATATATCAGGCTTTGTACGGTGCTGCTGTATCTGTTTTCCCGGTATGCTTTTATGACATCGCAGTACTCACGGATAAGCCTTTCATGTTCTTTATATATACTGTCAATGTTTCTTGCTTTAGTTATGTTCATAGAACTCAGACCGGATATACGGTCATTGATTTCCGCAGGGAGTCCTGCATTAACGGCACCTATACGTACGAGGGTTCTGGTAATGCCTGCGGATACTCTGGCTGTTTCAAGAGTGTGTCCGATTTTTGTATAGGAAACTGCCTTGTGAAGGAAGTGCCATGCCTCCAGTGCCTCTTTGTAATCAGCTTTTTTGATGGCCTCCATAAGACGTTTTTCGTTGTTATAATGCTCCCTGACAAGCTGCGTGCGAAGCTCCTTCTTTTCTATTGAAGGTTTATTGTCTGAAGAAGAGAGAGAAGGAGCATACAGCTTAACATTTCGTATGACCTCATTTCCTGTGACTTCGGAAAAGAGGATATTCAGATGATACTGCACATTTTGCTGGGGTTTAACTGTGTAGCGGCTTCGCTGACGGGCCAGACCTTCTGCAGAAAGGTCTTTTATCTTAAGATGGGAAAGCAGTATAGTGATTTCTTCCGTAGACAGAAGTTCTGTGCAGTAAGGCCCGTAAGCAACAGGGATATCCCGGTATTTCCCAAAGAGAAATTTTATGCGGAATGGGTCTTCATACAGAAGAAAATCTGAATCGCTTAAGGATGAAAGAAGCTCATTTATCCCTTTTCGCGAAAAGAGCTGCTGAGCCGGATGGATATGGTATCTATCTATAAATCCGGAGATCGAAGCATCCGAGTCAAGTATATGAACAGGGATCAGTTCAAGATTTTCGAGAAAACGACAGGCATCAAAAAGGTTCATAGCATTAATTCGGTGAAATGAAATACATCTTGGGAATGTATGGTACCGGAAACTCCTCTCGTACATAATGAGCCTGATAGATCGGTATATGTAAGTCTGATATTAAGGCAAAAAACAGTCATTAATAGTGAGTAAAAAAATAATATCATATTTTGCAATATATTGCTATAATTTCAATTTATTTCTAATATGTTCGGGATTACATTGCTATAATGTCACCATCATATGAATCGATTCAAAATATGATGATATAAGTGTCATGAAGCACGTAAGGACGTTTTTGCAGTCTGGGAGTGCGGAATTTGGAAATACCGGTAAAATCAACATATCTGGGAGAATAGAGATGGCAAAGGATTATGAACTGATAGCGAAAGAGGTTGTTAAGAATGTAGGCGGTGGTGACAATGTCAAAGAGCTTACACATTGTGTAACAAGACTGAGATTTATTCTTAAAGATAAATCAAAGGCAGACAAGGAAGCACTTGAGAGTATCAATGGAGTTCTGAAGGTGATTGAGGCAAGCGGGCAGACTCAGGTGGTTATCGGTCAGGATGTGACAAAGGCGTTTGACGCGGTTATGGCACTTCCGGAGGCAGCAGGCTGGGGAAAGAGCAGTGGAGCTGTTTCTGAAGAGACAGAAGAGGTTAAGGATATCGTTTCTGAAAATAAGAAAAAGACAAAGAAAAATGTCCTTGGAGACAAGTTTGTAGAGTATGTTTCCGCTATCTTTACACCTTTTATGGAAGCCTACATGGGAGCCGGACTTCTGAAGGGTTTTGTGGTTCTTTTCGTTACCCTGGGCTTACTTTCAAAGGATTCTTCAACATATCAGATTCTTTACTCGGCTGCTGACGGTGTATTCTATTTCATCCCGATTTTCATCGGATATTCAGCCGGAAAGAAGTTTGGCGCAAAGCCCTTTATGACTATGGCTATTGCAGCAGCTATGGTTTATCCGAATATTGTAGCTCTCAAATCGGCAGAAACAGCAGTTACCTTCATGGGTATCCCTGTGAACATGATAAGCTATACAAGCTCCGTGCTTCCTATTATTGCGGCAGCATTTGTTCAGGCAAAGTGGGAGAAGCTTCTCAAGAGTTTCCTGCCGGAAGTCGTTGCAGGTATATTTATCCCTCTGCTTGACCTTTTTGTGATCTTTCCGCTGACACTTATAGTTGTGGGACCTGTGACAGATTATTTAGGAAGAGGCATTGCCGTAATGATCGAGCTTGGTCTTAACACAGTTCCGCTTCTTGCAGGATTCCTGATGGCAGCTCTTTGGCCTGTAATGATCATCTTCGGTGTTCACTGGGGACTTATCCCTATCTGTATGAACAACTATGCGGTTCTGGGCTATGACTATATTCTTCCTTTAACTGTAGGAACAAACTTTGGTATCGCGGCAGCAACATTTGCAGTGTTCCTGAGAACCAGAGACAAGAAGCTGAAGGAGCTTTCAGGAACCTCAGCCTTGTCAGCATTCATCGGCGGAGTTACCGAGCCTGCCATCTATGGTGTACTTCTTGCAAGAAAGAAGGTTTTTGCTGCTATGTGTATCATCAACGGAATAGGCGGTGCTCTTTGCGCAGTTATGCATGTAACGAGAGACGTGCAGATTTCTGTTAATGCTCTTACACTGCCTGCTATCTATGCAGTTTACGGTCCTTGGGGTATCGTGGCTATCATTATCTCCATAGTGGGAGCATTTGCGGCAGCATTTGTGACTTTTAGTGAAGATAATGACGGGAAGCATTCCGGAGTAAAAGCAACGGCAGCTCAGAAGGCTTCTGCCTGAGATATAGTAAACAACGGAGATTTGAAATATGATGGAATCACTTTTATACCCCTGCGTGACTGCGACAAGGATGAAGCTTTCTCTGGATGGGATGTGGAAATTTTCTTTTGACAGAGATAAAAAGGGGGAAGAGAAGCATTGGGAGAAGGGTCTTTCGGAATATGAAATGATGCCTGTTCCGGGGAGCTTTGCGGATCTTTATACTGATAAAAAGAAAAAGAATTATTGCGGTGATTTCTGGTATGAGACTGATTTTTTCATACCGGGAGCACCGGAAGGTGAGGGTAAGGAAAAGAGAACACTTCTTCGTTTCGGAAGTGTGACTCACAGAGCAGCAGTTTATGTGAACGGACAAAAAATCGGAGAGCATGAGGGAGGATTCCTTCCATTTGTTTTTGACATCACTGAGTATATATGTCCGGGGGTAAACCGTCTTTCTGTTAAAGCCAACAATGAGCTTAATGAAGAGTGTCTTCCCTGCGGAACGGTTAAGAAAAATAAGGATGGAAGTCTCACGGCAAAGCCCTATTTTGATTTCTTCAATTACTCCGGAATCCAGCGAAGCGTAGAGCTTTTATTTGTACCTGAAACGTCCATAGAGGATTACAGCTATGTAACAGAGCTTTCAAAGGGTGAGGCAAAAGTCGATCTTGAGGTAAAGCTTAGAATAAAGGAAGCATCTGAGGATGTTAATGTTTCCGTTGAACTCATTGATGAGGCCGGAAAGATTGCTGCAGATGAGAAGCTTTGCAATGCTGACAGGAAATCATTATTGCAGTGTAAATCAAAAGCTGAAGCCTTTTTATGTGAGGGTGACGGGGATTCGGCTTCAGGCTGTTCGGAATATGTGGCAAGCGTGCTGCTGGAAAATCCCATTCTCTGGAAGGTTAGAGACGCCCATCTATATGACATTATCATAAGAGTGACTGACAAATCCGGTAAGCTTCTTGATGAGTATAGGGATAGAATAGGTCTGAGAACTGTAGAGGTAAAGGACAAGGATATACTTGTGAACGGAGAACCGGTATATCTGAAGGGTTATGGTAAGCATGAGGACTTCAGTATTCTGGGAAGGACCTTCAACTATTCAGTTGCAAGACGTGATTTCGAGTGTATGAAATGGAACGGGGCAAACTGTTTCAGAACCAGCCACTATCCATACGCTGATGAGTGGTACCGTATGGCAGATGAAGAGGGATTTCTCATCATCGATGAGGTGCCGGCTGTGGGAATGATGCGCTCCACACACAATTTCGTGGATGCGGGAACAGGAAAGTACACTTATTTCTTTGAAACACCTACAGTGCTGAAGCTTAAGAAAAATCATCTTCAGCAGGTTGGGGAAATGATTGCAAGGGACAAAAATCATCCGAGTGTTATAGCCTTCAGTCTCTTTAATGAGCCGGAAACCACAAGTGAGTATGCTTATGAATACTTTTCAGAGATATTTGAAGCAGCCCGGAAGTTGGATCCTCAAAACAGACCTCTTACAGGGGCTCTGGAAAAAAACAGCAGTCCTGAAAAGTGCAGGTGCTATCCACTTCTGGATTTTATCTGCCTCAACAGATATTATGGCTGGTATATCAGCGGTGGTGAGGATTTTGAGGAGGCGGAAGGAAAGTTCAGGGATGAGCTTGACCGCTGGAAAGCTTTGGAAACGGATAAGCCTTTCGTCATGACTGAATTCGGAACAGATACTCTGTCGGGAAATCATTCATTACCTGGAACCATGTGGTCAGAGGAATACCAGAATGACTATTATGAGATGAATTTCAGAGTGCTTGATGACTATGATTTCATCAGGGGAGAGCTGGTATGGAACTTTGCGGATTTCGCAACCTCTGAGGGAATATTCAGAGTGGGCGGCAACAAGAAGGGAATCTTTACAAGGGACCGTCAGCCTAAGTCATCCGCATTTATACTGAAGAAGAGATGGGAAGAAATCTGATAAAAAGAATATAACGGAAAATCTCTTCTTACAGAGAAATCCTAAGTACATAGAAGACCTTATCGGAATTGTGATCCGGTAGGGTCTTTTTGTCTGTCCGGACTGAACTTTACAAAATGCAGGAATACATACCGGAGGATAATACATTCCGGGTAAAATAGGATTTTGCTTTCAATAATTTGACAAATACATTATAATTTGAGGATGTTCGTGTAATTAAACAGGTAAAAGTTGAATTTTAGAAATGAGGCATCAAATGAAAATAGCAGTAACTTATGATAATGGTCAAGTATTTCAGCATTTTGGAAAGACTAAAGAGTTTAAGCTCTATACAGTAGAGGATGGAAAGATTGTTTCAAGTGAGATCCTGGGATCAGGTTCTGCAGGTCATGAGGCTCTTGCAGGAGTACTTAAGGATGCAGAGGTTGATACACTGATCTGCGGCGGACTCGGAGGCGGTGCACAGGCTGCTCTTGCAGAAATGGGTATCAAGGTTATTTCGGGAGCAGCCGGAAATACAGATGAAGCTGTTGAGGAGTACCTTGCAGGAAATCTGGTTTCCCAGGGTGTAAACTGTGACCATCATGGGGAAGATCACCATAACGGTGAAGGTCATCATTGCGGACATCACGGTCATGAGGAAGAGCGTGAAGAAGCAAGTGGCTGCGGACACCACGATGAAGAAGGCTGTGACTGCGGAGATGATTGCGAGGGAGGCTACGGTGGCTGCGGTGGCGGATGCTGCGGCGGAAGTCGTGAAATGAGCATCATTTATGAAGGTAAGAATGCCGGTAAGTCAGTAAGCGTTCACTACACAGGAACTCTTGATGACGGAAGCAAGTTTGACTCATCTTATGACCGCAATCAGCCTTTATCTTTTGTTGCAGGTGTCGGCATGATGATCCCGGGATTTGATCAGGCAGTTGTTGATATGGAAGTCGGTGAAAGCAGAAGCATCCATATCGAGCCCCGGGATGCTTACGGTGAATATAATGAAAAGAAGGTAGTCACCATAAATGTTGCGGAAATCCCTGGAGCTGAGAGCCTTGAGATCGGACAGGATGTAATGCTCATGAACGAAATGGGAATGCGTTTCCCTGTTACAGTAAAAGAGAAGACTTCAGAGTCTGTTACCTTTGACGGTAACCACAGACTGGCAGGAAAAGCGTTGAATTTCGACATTACCCTGTTGGAAGTGGCTGAGTAAATGATTAATGAAGAATACTTTTGTATTCACCCGTGGCGGATGAGAATCCGCTTCGGGTTTTTCTTTTTGGCTCAATAATGTATACTTGTAGTAGTTTTGTTAATGAATCTGAATCATTGGAGGCGTGAGCTGAAGCTTCACGGAGATTATGACGGACGAAAACATTGAAACAAAAGAAAATGAAAAGTTGATAAAGGATGAGATAGATAAGGTTCAGGCGCTCCTGGAGCCCTATGGCTTTTCTTTTTTTGAGCTTGTTGCCTGTCCTCCGAAGGGAGCCAAGGCTAAGGGGGCTGTCGCCGATTCGGTGGCAGTACTGGTTGAAAATCCAGCCTTCTTTTCCATGATGAGATCAAATCTCGAGCTTCCCATGAAGGAGCTTGTAAAATACAGTGGAGCGCCAAGGAAGATTATCGAGAAACACAGGAAATATATCATTGCGGCGGCGGAGATACTGAACGGAGAGTTTCCGGAGCTTGGAGAATATTTTTCATATATCAGTAAAGTTATCAGGAAATAACCGATAATACTATAAATCTGTTTCGGGAAAAACGGATTGGATATATGAATGAAATGTTTAAATGATATAGAAAACAGGAAGTGATGATACATGAAAGCAGTAGTTCTGGAAGTTAAAAACGGTAAGGCGGCGGTTCTCAAGAAGAACGGTGACATTATCAGAATAAAACAGAATGAGTTACAGGCGGGGGATACCATCGATATTGTCGGGACCACCCGCGGTACAGGAGCCGGACCCATTGCGGCAGAGATATTGAAACGTCTCGTGGCAGCAGCATTTATTGTGGTGGTTCTGACCTTTGTGGTCTGGTATACCTACAACGCGGCATTTGCGGTTTCCTATGTGTCTGTGGATGTTAATCCATCACTGGAGTTCTCATTAAACCGTTTTAACCGAGTTATAAAGGTTTACTCCGTAAACGACGAAGCCGTTACATTGGAAAAAGAACTGGAATCAAAACATCTTATAGGTAATACTCTTGGGCAGGCGCTCAAAAAGACTGTTGATGTTATGGAGGAGCAGGGGCTTTTTGCTGATTCAAAAAACAATGCGACATCAGGAACGGGCAAAGGTGATACAGCAGGGAAAGAAGCGACCAAAGATAAAATATCCGGGAACGGGAAAAATACATCGACAGCATGTATCCTTCTCAATGTTTCGGGATCGGAACCTGAAAGAACCGGGCTGCTTGTAGATGAGATAAAAGAAAGTCTCAATGAAATTTCAGGAATGACCAATGTGACTACCAATTCGGACAGCAACGGAACCGGCAGCAGTTATTATCTGATAAACACAGCTGATCTCACGGAGCATAATATGGCATCCAATCTTTCAATCTCAACGGGCAGATATCAGGCTATACGTACTGTTGAGGCAAGAAATT
Source organism: Oribacterium sp. (assembly GCA_024689585.1). Taxonomy (GTDB): domain Bacteria; phylum Bacillota; class Clostridia; order Lachnospirales; family Lachnospiraceae; genus Oribacterium. The sequence continues at coordinate 9,807 of JAILDF010000257.1, read as the reverse complement.
CCGTAAGGCCATCCGATAAGACGGATACAGCGGCGGTAGAAAAAAGAGCGTCAGAGATACAGATCGACAAGAGTCTTGCGGAACGCTATAAGGAGGCATCCGTAGAGGATCTAATGAAGGGCGTCGGTGCCATAAAGGGTACGTACAGGGCACCCGAATTAAAGAAAGATGACGGCAAGGTATCCATCAGTAACCTTGACATCCAGTATGAGACTCATGAATCTGTTGAAGGCTTTGTGCCGGAGACGGTTCCCGAAATGTATGATGTAAACGGAAACCTCATTACAGGTGACTGGGCTGAGATGGAAACATTACCGGAACAGTCTTTCGGTGAAGATCCGATAGAAGCTGCGGCAGAGATAAATGAAGGATATAATGCAGATTCAGAAGGCAATGACGTTCCCGCAGGTTCTGCAGGAAATGAAAATGCCTATGAGTTCGGTCCTTCAAGAGGAGATACTTCTGTCACTGTTCCTGAAACAACAGTTGACCAGGGAACTATATCCCCGGGTCCGCAGGTTCCCGTTGGCCCATGGATGCAGATACCATATTAAACGGGATAAAACTATTTCATAAAAAATTGTGCCGCCGGTCGAATCCGACGGATTGGATTAGCAAGTAAAACTCAGCCGGGTATAGGTAAGCCGAAGTACATTGACTCCGGTCTGTCTATACCCGGCTGAGTTGTTGCTTACACCCGGTTTCTTATATGTTTAATCCCTTTTATTGCAGTCGTGTTTTTTGTGTATAAGAACATCAGCTCGGTTAACTGCAGCGAATTACTATTCCTGCCTCAAAATATATGTCAGCATTTCCACAAATGCTATCATTACTGCCTGCTGGTCAACGGCCATGTAATTGTTGGAGATATTCGGTAAGAAAAGTATATTTGAAATAGGAGTATGTTTGGTTCTTTCTATATTACAGGTTACAAGCCAGAGCTTATCTGTTATGGATGAGATTTCCTCAATAATGCTTTGATAGCTTTTCATATCGTGATAAACGCTGAAGATGATCACTGTAGTGTCGGAATCAACCAGTTTCTCGGAATGCTCATAGCTCAGAAGATCTGAGGCAACGAGACAGGGGATACCGAGGTCTGTGAGATTCATCCGGAACTTATCGCAAACTATCTTATTTCTGTATCGTCCAAAACACATAACTTTATTGGATGAAAGTATGTCGGTTGAAAGCTTGTTTAGGCCATCACCACATGCCTCCGGCAGAGACATTATGGCATCAGAAAAAGAGCTTGCGATTTTTTGAAGAGGATTTTCGGAAGCTGATTGTACACTTTCGGAACGGAGCCAGGCATCCATTTCAAATTTGAAATCCTTATAGCCGTTAAAGCCCAGTCGTTTGCAAAACCTCAGCATGGCCGAAGTAGAGACGTCGGCAAAACCCGCTATCTGTGTGATGGTGAAGGTGTGTATGAGGTCAGGATTTTTAATGATCATCTGATAGAGTTTCTGTTCATTCGAGGTGTAGGAATTCTTAAATTGATGCATTTTTTCTATGATATTCATTAATCTGCTCCGGCATTTATAAAAAAAACATAACGCTGTCAATAATATATCAAAAACACATTGCATTATCCATAACCAAATGATAATATTGCCACGGAAAAGCGTTTCTAATTGACAAAATTGTCAAAATGAACTGAGAGGTAAAAAAATTATGAAAAAACTTGAACTGGGTAGGAAGATTACTTCAGTAGTTATGGCAGGTGCCATGACAGCAACAGCTCTTGCAGGTTGTGCGGGAAGCACACCTACTGCAACAACTGCAGCGCCGGCAGAAACAACTGCAGCTGCAACAGAAGCAGCAACAGAAGCTCCGGCAGCAGAGGGAGGAGCGGTTTCAGGAACATTTGCAGGATCAGCACCTGGAATCCACGGTGACAGCAACCCTGTAACAGTTACATTGACACTTGAAGACGGAAAGATCGCAGACGTTAAGATAGAAGGTCCGGGAGAGACAGACGGTATAGGAACAAAACCTATAGCTGATTTCCCTGAGAAGATGATCGCAGGAAATACAGTTCAGGTTGATGCTGTTTCGGGTGCTACCATCACATCAGATGCTATCGTTAAGGCAGCAACAGCAGCTCTTGCTGAGGCAGGACTTAAGCCTGAAGACCTTGATTCAATAGAGATCGATGCAGCAGTTGAGCCTCAAGAGGATATGACCATCGAAACAGATATAGTTGTAGTTGGTATGGGTGGCGCAGGTATGACAGCAGCCATCACAGCAGCTGACGCAGGTAAGAAGGTAGTTATCCTTGAGTCACAGGCAATGGGCGGTGGAAATACAGTCCGTTCAACAGGTGGCCTCAATGCTGCAGGTACAGAATACCAGAGCAAGAATGAGTTTACAGAGGGTGACGGTGTTGAGAAGACTCTCAAGACAGCAGCTGAGAAGTGGGCTGATAATGAGACTATCACAAAGCTTGCTGCAACAGTTCAGCAGCAGTGGGATGCTTACCAGGCTTCACCTGACGGATATTTCGATACTCCTGAGCTTATGGCTCTCGATACAATCATCGGCGGACATGGAATCAATGATCCTGAGCTTGTTGATACACTTACAAAGAATTCAGCAGGTGCTATCACATGGCTTAAGGAGCACAACGCAGAGCTTTCATCTGTTGGTGCTGCCGGCGGTGCTTCAGTTAAGCGTATCCACAGACCTGTAGATGCAGAAGGTAAGACACTTTCAGTCGGAGCATTCATCGTACCTGCTCTTACAAAGAACGTTGAGGAGAGAGACGGTATCGAGGTTTACTACAATACAACAGCTAACAAGATCATCATGGAAGACGGCAAGGCAGTTGGTGTCGTTGCAGAAGGTGAGACCGGAAACGAGATCACTGTAAATGCCAAGGCTGTTGTTCTTGCTACCGGTGGTTTCGGTGCAAACCAGGAGATGGTTGAAGAGCTTAAACCTGATCTCAAGGGCTTCTGCTCAACCAATGCTGACGGTGCTCTTGGTCAGGGTATCAAGATGGCACAGGCTGAAGATGTTAATGCTGACGTAGTTGATCTTGATCAGATCCAGATCCATCCTACAGTACATGTTGATGAGGGTGGCAATGCTCACCTTATCACAGAGGGTGTACGTGGTGACGGTGCTATCCTTGTAAACAATGAAGGAAAGCGTTTCTATGATGAAGTTTCAACAAGAGATAAGGTTTCTGCAGCTGAGATAGAGCAAACAAACGGTACTGCATGGCTTATCCTTGACCAGAAGATGATCGATGGTTCAAAGGTATATCAGGGTTATCTTGATTCCGGTTACGGCTATAAGGGTGAGACCTATGAGGAGCTTGCAGAGGCTATCGGTATCCCGGCTGATGCATTCAAGGAGACAATGGAAGGCTGGGCTAAGATCTGGGCTGACAAGAAGGATGAAGAGTTCGGACGTACATCATTCTCTAATGAAAACGACCTTGCAACAGCACCTTACTATGCAATCCTTGTAACTCCCGGTATCCATCACACAATGGGTGGACTTAAAATCAATCCTTCTACAGAGGTTATTAACAAGTCCGGTGAAGTTATCCCTGGTCTTTTCGCAGCCGGTGAGGTTACCGGAGGCGTTCACGGAGGAAACCGTCTTGGCGGTACAGCTGTAACAGATATCATCGTATTTGGTCAGATCGCAGGTAACAGCGCTGTAGAGTATGTTGGATGATAGTTTGACAGCCATCAGGCTTTGTCAAGTAATTCAGATTTAATTCCCAAAAAGCACACGTTTATATAAGTAATGTATTTAAAGGCGGTCGGGTAATCCCGACCGCCTTTTTACATTATTGGAAAATACATTGATTATTTGGCATACCATATAATCTTTGGCCTTTGGAAGATTTCTATAAGTAAAAATTTATAAAAAAAGCAACAAGGTCGAACTTTCATATAAAGGGTAAAGAAAAGGAAGGGATTTTGTTTTGAAAGCAAAAAGAAACTTTAATCTGATAAAGGCTTTGATCCTAAGTTTTTTTGTTGTGCTCTGTTTTTCGTTTATTTCCTTTGCCAATCCGGAAGCCGGAGGCAAAGAGATCCTTACGGTATGTGTTCCAGTTGACCGCTGCCCGGTTTTTTATCTCGATGATTCAAAAGAAGAGATCATAGGCATCGGTGCGGATCTTTTGAGGGAGGCAGCGGATAAAGCCGGGTATGAGCTGAACTTCGTAGCTATGAAGGAAGAGACCCTGAAGGATGCTCTCGATAACGAAGAGTACGACATTCTTATGCCCTTCGGCAGCGCCATAAAAAGCGCTTCAGGTCAGTCCAGCATAGTTTCTGATAACTTGATGCAGACACCCTTCACCATTGTTACAGAGAATAACCGGAACCTTTCAGCCTTGAATAAGCTTAAGGTGGGGATGCTCAGATCCCAGGGCGGCGTGGCTGAGACAGTAAAGGGGATGTATCCCGACATGGAGATCAGCCTATATGATGAGATGGATGATTGCGTCAAGGCTCTTCGCTCAGGAGAGGTAGATGCCCTCCTTCACAATTCCTATTTTTGGAGCTTTATACTTCAGAAACCTTCTTATGAGGATCTTTCTCCACAGACTTCAACCATATTCTCTATGGATTTCAGGGCAGGAACCAGAGATACTGACAGAGGCCGTGACATTATCGAACATCTGAACCGGGGGATTTCAGACCTTCCGGATACCGTCAGCCAGGGTATAGTGCTTGATTACACTTCACGTAATCTGTACAAGTATGATTTCTTTGACTATATCCATAAGTATGGTACTGTCATTCTTCTTGGAGTATTACTTTTTATCGCAATAATCATTATCTCACAACAAAGATACACAGCTGTCAAACTGCAGCAGGAACAGAAAATGCGGGAGCTTCTGTATCATGATTCTCTGACCGGAGCACTGAGTATAAATGGTTTCAGAAAAAAGGTTGTTGAGATCCTGAGAGACAATCCGGACACCAAGTACTTTCTTTCCTACAACAATATCCGGGATTTCAAGTATATCAATGACCGTTACGGGAAGGAGGCAGGAGATGAGCTTCTGAGCTTCTGGGTAAAAAAATCCATGGAGGTAATGGGGGATGACGAAGCCATAGGAAGGATAGAAGGAGATCATGTTGTCGTTCTCAGGCACACCGGAGGAAATAAGCAGCTTAAGCAGGATGAAAATGATGTTATCAATCAGGTAAGGGATTTCTTTATAAGCAGGAATAAAGACAATAAGGTAAGGATCTGCAGCGGGATCTATGTTCTTACGCCTGAAGATTACAGGAATCCCGATGTAGACCATATGGTGGATTATGCCAGGGTGGCGGAGAAAAAGGTTAAGGAAAACCTTAAAGAAAGCTATGGCTTCTATAATCCGGATCAGTGGGAAAGAGGAATGAGGTCTGCGGACATCATAGAAAATCTTCCCATTGCCATCGGATCCGGTGAGATACAGGTGTGGTATCAGCCTCAGGTGAATTTTGAAACAGGAAGTATCACCGGTGCCGAGGCACTATGCCGGTGGAAGCATTCAAAGCTAGGATGGATAAGTCCCGGTGAGTTTATCCCTGTCCTTGAGGAAGCAGGACTTGTCTACGATCTTGACTGTTTTGTTTGGGAAAAGGTGTGTCAGGATCTTCAGAGATGGAACAATCAGGGAATCCACAGAACTGTATCTGTAAACATTTCGAGAAATGACATAAAGGAACAGGCAGATATCCCAAATCATTTTAAGGAATTGATAACAACCTATAGACTGACTCCGGACCAGCTGCATATAGAGATAACAGAAACTGCCTATACGGAAAATTCATCCTATATCATTGATGCTTCAAGGCGGCTACGGGAATATGGCTTTGAAGTTGAGATGGATGATTTCGGAAGCGGATATTCATCACTTCGAATGCTGAAAGAAATTCCGGTGGATCGTATAAAGCTGGATTTCCGTTTCCTTACCGCAAACGGTGACCCGGAAAAAGGAAGGATCATCGTGTCCTATATGATAAGGATGGTCAATGACCTCGGCTTGAAGATTATTTCTGAAGGTGTAGAGGATATAATCCAGGCTAGATTCCTTCAGGAGAATGGCTGCTCGGATATGCAGGGCTTTTATTTCTGTAAGCCGCTTCCGGTGGAGGAGTTTGAAAAGTTCAGTGAAGAGAGTATAAAAGAGCTTTTAAATTAAGGAAGTATGTTCCTGAGCGGGGGTGCACAATAAGCAATTATTGTGCACCTCTTAGTTTATCCATATAAAAGTGAGGTAGGCTATGGTACAATGAAAACATAAATGTATGTGCAAGATAATCTGTGCGGAATGATTGCAGAGGAACTAAGGACTTATTTATTTCAGAGGAGGATGAATATGAAAAGAAATGGCAATTATTTTATGAATGGATTAACTATTACGACATTATTATTGATGGTGACATTTTTAAGTGCCTGTGGAGGAAAGTCCGAGACAACAGATGCCGGGCAGGCACCTGAGGCTGTGACAGAAACAACTGCGGTAGTCTCAACAACAACTGCAGCTCAGGAAACCACTGCTGCCGTGTCGGAAACTAAAGAGAATAAAGAATCGGTTCCTGAAAAAGAGTCAGCCTCCGCCAGGGGTGAAATTTCAAATATTGAGGAGGCACTTCTGGGTGGTTCAAATTCCACGAAAAAGGAATATACGGGACCGATAGAAGGCATATACACAGCTTTCGGAGCTTTATCAGAAGGCCATGCTTTCTATGCGGAATCCTTAGAGCTTACATCTGAATTGATGTTGGAAAAGGACGGCACCGGGTACATGACATTAAACGGAGATAAGACTACTGTAAAAAAATGGACCCGGGACGGAGAAAAGCTGCAGGTTACGGTTGACGACGGAGGAACGGCAGACTGTATAATCAGAGATGGCATTATCGAACTTGAAATACCGGATACAGGCGGGGATGTTATATATTTTGCGAAAGAAGACGCGGATACTTCGTCCTATGAACTCATGACAATGGAAGAGTATACTGAGAAGGTAAATAACGGTGAGCTTGATCTGCCGAATAGCGGTAATGACTCACATACAGCTGATCTCTGGAACCGTTTGGATAAAGCTGACGAAATCTATCTACAGTACGATGTGTATCTTGAGGCTCAGGATGTCACACAGGAATATGAGGTACAGGTTCTTGACAGTCAGTATCATTCTCTTCGTACTATGAAGGTGAAGAGTCTGACAGACCGGATGATCACCTATTACAGTGATGATAAGGTTTACAATCTGTATCCTGATGATATGACCGGAATCATGGTGACCGATGTGTCATCTTCCTTTATTAGGAATGATCCGGAACTGTTAGACGATCTGATCAATGATATATATGTCTGCAGTCAGAGAACCAATTACAGTAAAGATACCATGGAACATAATGGAGTAACTTATGATGCCGAGATATTCCCGGCTGAAGGTTACGAACCGGAGTGTATTTTCTTATATGATAAGGATGGTCATCTTGCAAAATGCCTGCGCGCAGAAAATCCGGATTCAGATACGCCGGGTGCCACGGATGCGGTTTATACGATTCATGAGTTTGATGATCGACCTGATTCAAAGGTATTTGATATTTCTGCATATACAATAAAGAATTAGAGTAACGTCTCATTCATTTTTGGAATAATGAGATGTTAGACCAGAGTGAATAAAGGCTCTTGAAAAATCATGCAAACAGTGTATAGTTTATCAGAGCCAATGAATCTGAATCTGTATGTCAGATATAAGGCTCCCAAAAGTAAAATTAACAGAGAAGTATCAAGTAAACATTTTCAAGAAATGTCTGAAGAAGGAGATTTATCATGACACATTTTCAGTATAAAACCAGCGGAACCTGCAGCAGACTTATCGACTTTGAGCTGGATGACGAAAATAAGGTAAGAAATGTTTCTTTTGTGGGCGGCTGCAACGGAAACCTCAAGGCCATTTCCCGACTTTGCGAAGGTCATCCTGCAAGTGAGATTGCAGAGCTCCTGAAAGGAGTGGACTGCGGAGGAAAAGGAACCTCCTGTGGTGACCAGCTTTCAAAGGCACTGGAGGAAGCACTTAAGCAGGTGTGAGATAACATAAAAACTGAATGATATTGATTTCACCAGGAGGGGTGCACAATGTGAGAGCATTGTGCACCCCTCCTGCCAAAGTGACTTTTTTTAAATACTCCTGTTATAAAAAATAGTTTAAGCATAATGGCGCAATCTGGTGACTTTAGTAGTGAGATTGACGTTTTAAGCTAAATGTAAGTTTATGTTCGATGTAATAAATGATCGCACGTTTTACAATATATTCATATCATAGCTTTTTAGTTGCGCGAGCATGTAAAAATATATGAGTGTAAAGGGGTATGATTATGATAGATGTATATCGCACAATAATAAAAGTTCTGGAAACAAATAGAAAAAAGCACAATCCGGAACGTATTGACTATATTGTATCATGGGAAGAGCCGGATAGAGTAAAAGGGCTTGATTTGGAAGCCACCAAGAAAAGAGTATGCGAGCTAATAAAGACAAAAGGATTAAAGGACAAGGTTATTGCCAATCAACTGGGGATTACGCCACAGGCTGTCAATAAATGGAGACATAAAGGAACCTTTTTTGTCATTGAAAACCTGTATGTTCTGAGTGGCCTTTTGGGTGTAAGCGTTGATAAATTATTGGTTCCGAAAGCGGTAAAAAAATGTAGTTTTAATATAGAGTGAGGTGTCCATGAATAAAGAACAAAAAGAAATTGCCAATATCTCGGATCAGAGGACTGATGTCCTCCGGAAAAAAGATATTCAGCAGAACGGTAATCATCAGGAACTGGAAACTCTTCGTATTGAGTATTCCAATGTCTTTGACCGAAGTAATAAGCTCGATAATAAGGTTTATATCATCATTACATTCTGCGGTTTCCTGTTTGTGTTTATCACAGGATTGTTTTCTAGTTTTACGGAGATCAGTTTTCAGGGACCTACGGCAAAAACTGTAGTTGCAGGGCTTTATATCCTGATGTGTTGTGCGGTTATAATCTCATATGTTTATATCTTGATATACCTTATGCGCCTTTTGGAACCGGAAGGAATACTCCGCATGGATCCGGTAAAAATCGAATGTTTAAAGCTCAACGAAATGCCGGAGGAGGATGCCATAACGGAACTCATAGGTCTTTACCGTTCAGTCATCAATAAAAATCTTGATAAGCTTCATCTGAGATGTGACCGATTGAACCACGGATTAAAGTATATTGTTCTGACAGTGATATTGTCTTTCGTTGCATATGCTTTGAAGATTTTGCTGCGGATTGCATGACATAAACAATATTGATTACATAAAGAGAGGGTGCACAGTGCTTGAGCAGAGTGCACCCCTTATTTTTGGGGTTATGTAAGATTATTCATCAACCGGTCATAAGGCTCTTCAGAAGTAACCCGGTTTCGGAGAAATCGCTGTCAGTCCAGGCACCGGTTGTGCTTACAGTTCCGGGTTTCAAAATTGCAGAGGACTCAGCTTTGTTTGAAAGATTCCAGCCGGCAAAAGAAAGATTATTTTCTTTTATGAGGCTGAACCAGCTTTGGGCTGAGTTGTAGTCCACTGCACCGTTTCCGGAGGCATCGCATGTAGAGAATTCGCTGATGAAGATAGGAAGTCCGGAAGCTCTTGCGGTCAAAAGTTTGCTGCGGAGGTCATCCCTGTGAGTTGCTGCATAGAAGTGGAGAGTGTACATTACATTGTGACTTAACGAAGGTGCAATGGGATTCATGGCAGCCTGATCTACATCCTGAGACCAGGTTGGGGTTCCGACGAGAATGATGG
>JAILDF010000249.1 GCA_024689585.1 Oribacterium sp. | reverse complement strand
TATTTGTATCTTCGTTTGTGCGAATCCATTCCATATATGCTCGCACCAACTCAGACTTTCCTGAACGTCTCAGTCCTGTTATTATCTTTATATCAGGAGTATCCTTTAATCGAATGAGTCTATCCAAATAATCTTTTCTTTTAATAATCTTCATATGGGTCCCACTTTCAAAACTTTAATATCTTTTCACTTTTGAAAATATCGTATCATCTACTTTCAAAACTTACAATTTTTTTCTTTTTTGAAACGCTGTTCAGATGAGAAGCAATCACGATGGCTTGTGGGGCTGCCAAGATATACATTGATACTCTCATAAAGAGCCTGACAGGATTCCACGGGATCCTCGCTTAACATGGAATCAACTGTCTAAGATCTGGATATTACCCTTACTTTTCTTCTAAAGCAGCTGCCTATTTGGATTCAAAATATGTAATGTTGTATTTCTTTGTTTCCTCCCGAAGGTCCTGCATTCTTTTGAAGACCGCCATTTTAGAAGTATCCTTCTTTAATGAATAAGCATTATATCCAAGGTTCAAAGAACCTCTTAATTACCAATCCGGATTTCAGCTTCCCCAAGATCATAGATCAGCCCTGAATCGCACAATGTTCCCCAGCTGAAAACGGTATTTATCTGTCCGGCACCACCACATAAATCAAGGTCCCCGGCTTTCCACGGGGCGGTTACGCCATAATAGCCGTAACTGCTTTCAACTTCGTGTCCTACAGAGGCTGCACCATCCGAAATATTATCAGGACCGGCAACTTCATCACGTGTCAGCCATGCGGCCTGATCATTTATGAAACGTACAGCTATATCCTCGTTGTAGCCCATGTCTGACAGTGCAGCAAGACGTTCTTCTTTACTGTTTCCACTTACTACTATCTCGACAACCTTATTATACTGATCGATATCCAATGTTCCGGTTCGAACCGTAGCAGAGCTTTTAGGGACACTTCTCTGTGAATCATCCGGATAGCTTCCATCTTTGTTTCTCCCATAGGACATGGAATACCCGCCATCTCCTCCGTCCCTGCTCACATCAACTGTGCCTGAAAGATCTTTGATTGATGCTATGCTTTCGGGCAAAAAACCACCATAGTGCGGCCATGCAAGATTGAAATGAAGATCTCCATTGTTATCAAACAGAATTATCGTCCACTTAGCATTGCGTGGAGTTATAAGGTCATATGCCGTCACCGGCCAATTCTCATCACTATCTTTTACAAGATCATATATCTCCTGCCCGGTAAGCTTAGAAAATTCTTCTTTTTTCTGATCAGATGTTAACTCTTTAAAACTGCTGTTAGTAACAGCCGTGACGTTCTCCTGTTTTTGAAATGGTCTACAAACTATCAAGAATGACAGGATACACGAAACCATCAGCATAACAAAAAACACCAGCGCATTCTCGTTATTAAAACGCTTTCGTTCCATTTTAATCACCTCCATGTCAGTTATTAATCCATACTCCTCCTACCATTTATTTCGACTATAACATTTAATGTAATTAGCTTTTTAATTATTAAAAGAACGTATTAGAAAATACTATTACTACGGTTTAAGAGAATACAGTAAATAAGAGGCCGGCATTTGCCGGCCTCCTCGCATATAACTTTTATTATTTTTTTCTTCTTTTTAAAAATCCGGAATAAGAAGCATGGATTTTATTCATACACATCGCGCCGAATGTCACTTACTTAATTACTGTAAATCCGATAATATCTGCTTCAAACATTTCTTTATTTAAATCATTAAGCGCAGAATCGTCTTTAACTTCTCCATTAGCATCTGCATCAACATCCCGAAGTTCTGAATGGAGGTAATAGGTGACATTACCCTTCTCATCAAACTTTTCTGAAGCCTCCAGATCGATCACAAGGCTATCATCCTTTAATGTATATCTCTTTACATAATGATGTCCGCTGGCATAAATGTAATCTCCTGCGGCAGTGAGGGGATTCGCAGTGCCTCCGGATCTTACATGACCACCATCTTTTAAATTATTATCTTTATCGATCCAGAATACCTCTGCTACAGTAGCAGCTCTGGTACCTTTATCGTCACCTTTAAATGTTCCCGGAGTCACAAGCAGCACATCTGTACCACCCATCTTTATCTCAGCATATCCCATATCAGTTGCGAGTTTATCGATAACCTGATCAAAATCCTTGCAATCACTTATATCGATATCGACCTTTTTCTCAGGTATTGTTTCGTCCTCAGGCATATTTGCACCGGGCTGAGTCGAAGGATCATAGATTGCTTCGGCAACAGTTGATTCTGCCCGGGTAGTTGCTTCAGGTACTGCGATACTGTTATTGCCTGCGCAGGCAGAAAGCGATGCAGCAGCAACGGCTGCGATAATCATGATACATTTCTTTTTCATAACAACTTCTCCTTCATTTTAATTCTATAAAAACCGCTCCAACCCTGAGAGAGTTCGAGCGGTTTTTTTCAATCCTCAAAGACCAAAACATTCTTGCCATGCTGCTTTCCGTAATACATACGCTCGTCAGCAATTTTGATCAAATCTTCAGCTTTTCTGAAGTTTTCCATATATTTGGTAAGACCAATCGTTATGGTTACTGAAATGCGTTTATCAAAGAAAACAACCGGTGTACTTTCTATGAGCTTTCTCAAGTCTTCAACTTTCTGCTTTGCTGAAGCAACGTCATAATCCCTCATCAGGATGACGACTTCTTCGCCGCCCCATCTGCAAATGTCACAATCATTCATTTCATTTTTTATCAATGAGGTGACGTGCTTTAATACCTCATCCCCACAGTCATGTCCATAGGTATCGTTTATCAGTTTGAAATTATCGATATCACAGAAAGCTACGCAAAAATGCTTTGGCTGGTCACCCTTCATAAGTGATTCAACAAGCGGAATAAAACCGCGTCTGTTCAAAAGTCCTGTAAGAGCATCCTCCGAAGCATCAGCCGACAGTTGTTTATTGGTCAGTTCGAGGCCCGTCATTTCTATTTCACTCGAAATAATATATATCGAGCTGTAAAATACGACGCTGAAAAACATTACAAATGATGAAAAGATCATCATAATGTTTCTTACTGTAACTGACATCTCATAAACGGGATTTACATCAGAATACCTGATATACAATAATGCGTACAGACTAAATATCAGTACAAGAGCCAGGACAATGGTCCATCTCCTTATCCCCTTAAACAGGTAGCTGCCAAAATATATGATTATGGGCACAATGGAGAACAGAAAATTATATGAACCGCTTTTCCATCCGATATAATAAACCGCTATGGTTGAGTAAATACTTACCTCTAGGATGATGCTCATATAAACCGGCATTATATGACCGTGCATACATAGAAAAATACAGACAAGATAAATGATCACACTCAGGATATTAAATAAAGCCAAAGGAAATACACCTGCGTACCACGTTATCATCAGCAGTACCGCATGTACAAGACACATTATGGCAACAGTAAACAAAAAAGTGTTGTCCACCATGAAATGTAATAATTTACTTATTATTTCCCTGCTTTTCATTCCGAACTGATTTCCTTATCTCAATCTACCGTCTGAACGAGCAAAATACGCCTTGTATTATACCATATTTTTGATAAACATCCCAAAATATTAATCCCTTATAACGAGCTCATCCGCATTATTAAACCAGGCTGCAATACCGTCAGAATTGACAAGTGTCAATGCACCATCATCTCTCTTCTTCCAGTGAAGCTCATGATCAATATAACGATTACCTCCATAGGAGCCTGAACCTATATTCGCGGCCTGATCGAAGCGGTCGGTATATTCATGTTCGTAAAGCTTTGAGCTTCCGTCTGTTAATATCGTAAATGTGAACCAGTCATTATCCATGAAACTGAAGCTGTATCCATTCTCCGTCCTGTTCATGGTAAGCTGTTCCACATCATTACTGCACTGCTCTTTAACAGTTATAGTACCGTTACGGCTTTCCTCCCTATAGTATTCCTCTTCATACTCTATAAAGAAATCCTCAAAAGGCTTCCTTACATAACGCTCGTATTCAGTTTTTTTGCCATTACACCGGACTTCTATATAATAAGGGCCCATGCTGTCCGGAGAAAATACATCCTTTTGCTTTTTACCAGGGTGCTGACAGAGGGAAAGATATCGGAAATACAATCCTTCCTTTACGTTTAAATCATCAAAAAAAGCCATATCATATTTTTGTAGATTGATATCATCGGGAATGTTAATGTCTCCGTTTACATGCATCTCCGGTCTGTTTTCCGGATGCCTTATAAAATCCTCCATAAGGTCACAGGCTTCCTGATTCCAGCTGATGGCAGTTTCCTCCTTCTGTTTCAAGAATTCCTTCATGCTATCCGGATCTGCCTCTGTGAGTGCCAGCACCAGTTCTCCGGGAAGCATTCCTATATCCACAGACTTTTCACTATACGCCTTCCCTTTACGGAAAAGATCTGCTTCTTCCTGCAGAGAAACATTAAATCCGGTGAAAACACACTCGGAGCTTTTCTCAGAAAGCTTTAAATGTTCCAGTAGATAAAGCTTTACCTGTTCTGCAAGAAGATACATGTCTCCCTCGAGAAATACTTTCCCGTTTCCAAGCTTAACCTCATACTTCCTCTCCATTTCTCCGTCATTAAAGCTTCCGTCCACAATATCTGTGAGGTAATAGGGGCCGCTGGGATACATCTCGATGTATGCCTCCGCTGAAAGTACCTCCGCACCCGGAATATGTTCATCCAGCCATGCCTGCATTACCTCCCTGCCCTTTTCCTCCATCTCTGTTTTTTCGGTTTCCTCATACTGAGGCCCGTGACAGCTCGAGAATCCGGATAAAATGATTACGGAAAATATCATCGTTATGAAAATGATCAGTTTTTTATTCATTATTTCTCCCATCTCGTAAGTCCGTATTTACATCCGAAGAAATAGCACTTATCGCATTCTATGATGCATTTAACCTCATTGTCTGAAAGTCCGTTTTCCTGTGTCAGAATCGGACCTTCAAGAGGTGTTGTATCAAGCTCATCGGGACTTTTCAGGATAATGATTCCTTCCGCTTCTGTAGTGATAAATAGACGTCCGGCAGAATCCAGGAAAAGATCCCGCACCTTCATCCCCGGAATGCCGTCATCCTGATCCCTGTTAGTAGTTATGGTCCATTTACCGGCTGTTTTTTCGGCAATGCTTAAACCACCGTATATCATCTGACCGCTTCCTATGAGTACTTTAGCGTCTGACAGCGGAAGTATCGCATTTATATAGCTGTGGGGAATTCCGTCTTCAACACTAAGGTAACTCCATCCTGCATCCGAAAGTATGCTAATGCCTCCCTTATCCCTTGCAAGGTAGGAGCCGAACCACAGTTCATCACCGACTCTCCTGATGACCTGTACAACATCTTCTGAAAGTCCGGTCTCCTTCGTAATTATTTTATCCACCACCCAGGCGCCGTCCTTACTGCTCAGATGTGCAGCTCCGTTCTGGCTTCCTGCCCAAAGTCCGTCATCATCCGCAAGAAGCGTATTTACACGTCCCTCCGGAATTTCCGGAGAACAGATCCTGTATACTTCATTATATCCCCTGTCAAATGCACTTAACCCGTCTTCATGTCCTACCCAGACAAGCCCGTCCTCTGTCTTTGTTATCATGGCAGAAAATATCATATGTATATCCGGTTCCAGCTTTTTCAAGGTTTCTCCGGTATCACGGTCGATAATGAATACTCCTTCACCCGTGCCTGCCCAAACCTTCTCTCCGTCATCGTATAGTGCAGATATTTCCGTTCCCGCCATCAATACCGATAATGCCTCATCCTTTTCCACAGCAGGCTTTCTTGTTATGAACTGATAGGCGATACCTGAAGCCGTGAGCAGTCCGAATAATATTACAAGTATCAATATGCTCTTTTTATTCATACAATTCTCCGGTCCTCCACCTTTGTACCGCTTCACACCAGTGATGATAAATATCTTTCACAGTATGCGGCCCTCTTCCATGTACAGGTGTCTGTCTGCAAACTTCAGTGCTTCCGCTTCACTGTGAGTCACAAGAATAGCGGCACACCTTCCTTCACAGAATTCTCTGGTGCATTTGATAATGTTTTCCTTCAGATCTTTGTCAAGATTTGAAAAAGGCTCATCCAATAGTAAAAGCTCCCTCTCACAGGCAAGTGCTCTTGCGAGAGCCACCCTGCGGGCCTGTCCTCCGGATATCTGGAATGGATACCTCTTAAGTAAATCGCCGATGCCGTAAGCCAGAGCAAGGTCATTAACGATCTTGTCCCTGTGTTTCCTGTCCTTGTGAGGGCAGCCGAATAAAATATTCTCCTCCACCGTCATGTTATTGAACAAAAGACTGTCCTGGAATACCATGGCAACTCCTCTTTTGTGAGGAACTTCCGGAAGCGGAACATTATTTCTTGTGATGGTTCCGGAATCAGCCGTTATGATGCCGGCAATTATCTGAAGGAGTGTTGATTTACCGCACCCGCTCTCTCCCTGTATGGATATGAGCTCACCATCATCAAGACTCAGAGAAACATTATCCAAAGCCTTCACAGAGGGATATTCTTTTGTTATACCGTTTATTTCAAACATATAGATTCCCCCTTCCATACCATAGGCAAACGCAGCAAACAAAAAAGCCTCTTCCGATTACTCGGACTATCGAATCCCTATTGTTTTATTCATAATAAAGCATTGTTAATTTGCCAACATATATCTGAAATGATAAGTTTTTCATACCGTCACGCCATCCATCACTACTACGTTGGATTCTTTCTTTGAAACCATCTTGAAATATTACACACGGCGCCCATCATCACCAGGCTCACCAGCATCTGCATCAGACAAAATGCTGTCACCTTTTCGGAGGAGCCATAATGAAGATAGTTATATATCTTAACGGACATAGGTTCCCTTCCCGGCATCATAAGCACAAGTGACGTACCTACATCCCCAAGAGCAAGCAGAAAAACCGCTATTCCGGAAATGATAAGCCCGGGCAACATGAGCGGAAGCTGCACTCTCATAAATGCTTTCCCCCTCCGATCCTGCAATAACACTGCTGCGCTGATCCTGTCCCGGTCTATCCTTAAATAACAGCCGTACTGTATGAGAACAGCAAAGGGGAGATACCGTATGGCAAGACCTGTGGCAGGAAATAATGCTCCGCTTCTTAAAACGTAGAGAGGGGTTGAACTGAAAAGCTTCAAAACTCCAATTCCCGTCAGAACCCCAGGGATACATAAAGGAAGCAAAGCTATAATCCAGGCAGCGGCTTTTAATCGCAGGTCATTACTTGAAAGAAGAAGCGCCATTGCCGCTGAGGGCACCGTCAGAATCAGAACGGCAAACATGCCGGAAATACAGGAATTCCAAAGTTCTGAGGAGGCATAAACAAGATCTCCTCCCAAATCCTGAACAGAAGGAATAAATGAGATAAGCGGAAGAATGATCTGAAGTAATGTACAGAAAACAGCCGTTATCCCTGCCGCCTTCAGCCCATTCGAATAAACAGGTTTTATCCCCGTCTCCGCCTTCATCGAAAAAGAAATATTCCTAAGCGGCAGAAGTGAAAGAATGATCACAATGGAAGATGTAAGCATTAGCGGAAATGAAAGATACAAAGAATGTACACTTTGCCCTGCTGCCGAATAATCACTGAATATCTCCATGGAATAAACATTAACCTGAAACAGTGACGGGATGGAATAATCTGTGATGGATAAAACGAAAATGATGGCACCGATGGCCAGAAGCCAGGGGAGCTGTTTTGGGAATATCACCTTAATAAATACCTTATCTGCATTTTCCAGGACCAAAGCCGCGGACCATTCTTTTTCATTCACCTGATCAAGGGCGATAAGTGCCGCCGCACAGGCAAAGGGAAGGTATACGAAGGTCTCTACCACAACACAGGGAAATACACCGGCCATACGGTATCTCAAAACCGCCGGAAAGAACCTGCCCAGGAACCTGAGAAGATTCATGTAGGAAAGAGCATAAATATATGGCGGTACCGGCGCCAGAATAAGAAAATACCAGCGCAGCAGCGACCGCCTGTTTAATTCCGTATAAATCCACAGTGACGCAAAAACCGCAATCAAAAGACAGATTGCCACAGTGAATAATGCTATCACAAAAGAATTGATCATCAGTCCCGCCCTGCGTGCATTCAGAGAGACTGCTCCCTCACCTCTTCCCGAACTAAAAAGGAGAATCACGGGAAGAAAGGTAAGCAGCATATACACAAGGCATACTGTAAGTGTTTTACTGTACTGAGAATATTTCCTGCATGTCATTGCTTGCTGTCTCCAGCATATCATATACTTCCACAAGGTTTACATTCATACCCTTGACCTTAAGACCATCTACATCCGCATCCGGCCTTATGGAAAGGTCAAAGAAGCCCATATCGATAAGCTCTTTCTCCATATCTAGAGAAATTATGTAGTCTATGAATATCTTTGCGTTATCTTCATTAGGTGCACCCTTTATCATGGCCACGGTATTGGGAGTGATCAGGTTGCCGAGACCTCCCTCCTCCTGATCGGTAAAGCACATTTCAACATTTGCACCGTCTTCCAGAGCCTCTTTGGCATCATCGGTATCGGTATAACCTATCTTTACCTGACCGGAAGCTGCCATATCCTTGGTGACTGAATTTCCGTCCACCACCTGCACTCCGCTGTCCTTAAGCTTCTGAAAGAACTCCTTTCCCTTTTCTGCACCGAGAGCCGCATAAATGGCAGCCGCCTGCGTTCTGGTGGTACCGAACATAGGATATGCAATCGCTATCTGGTCTCCCTCGTACTTTCCGCTTGTAAGATCAAATATGGACTTCGGATAATCCTTCTCTTCAAGAAGGTCTTTGTTTACAAGAAGAGTTCTGGCTCTTCCGCCAAAGGCTGTCCAGTATCCGTCCTTATCCTTGTATGCATCCGGAATATCAGTTGCCACAGGTGAAACGTAAGGTGCCAATGCTCCCTGCCTCTGCAGCTCTATGGTCTGGGCAAATTCATTGTTCCAGAATACATCACAAACCGGATGCTCCATTTCTGTGAGTATCTTGTTTGTGAGTCCCGTGGTCTTATTTGCTTCCAGATCATATACAGGGTTTACTTTGATGCCTGTGGCTTCCTCAAACTCCTTAAAGATTTTTTCTGAATGCACCTGGTCCACAGCGGTGTAGATATTCACTTCACCGGAACCCTTTGGAGTTTCTGTTTCAGGCTTTTCTGCAGAATCTTTTGCTGCTTCTGCTTTAGGATTCTCTGCAGACTCCTTTGCTGCTTCTGTTTCTGACTTTTCCTCTGAACCCTTTGGGACTTCTGTTTCAGTCTTTGAAGCCTCTGTCCCGGCTTTTGCCGCTTCGGTTTTTACTGCTTCGGTCTCGGTTTTTGCTGTTGTGCCGCCGCAGCCCGTCAGCAGCACAGCAAGCATTCCTGCCACAAACATTCCTCTGATTCCGATTCTTTTCAATTTTCCTTCCTCCCCTATTAACGTTGCTTTTGTAAGCTTTAATCTACATACAGATGCAGATCTAATTGGCTCATCTATAGATGCATGTTTTTTGCCATTGTTTCTGATATACGGCATACACTTTAAGATATTCCGGCTCCTATGTGCATCACCCCCATTGGTTTATGGGAACTCCGGCCCTTTAGTTTCACTTTGTCAAAGAACCGGCATCAATGTCAATTCATTCCGCAGTAGTCCAATCGTTCCAATACCGTTTGAGTATCCGTTTCGATAAGTGGTTCCGGAGAATTCCTTAGTTCATTTCTTGTTGCCGCAGTTTTCATGACAAACCCCGGAGTTCTAAGCATCTGAAATACCTTCGCTGCATCTTCATTCCTGATTTTTTCACCGTTAATCGGGTTTGATCCGGGTTTTATGAATTGCTCTGCACGATCAGTCAAAGCTTCTGCAAGCATTTTCGAATCCCTATCAAATACAGCTACAAATTTTTCCGGATCATTATGCAGCTCTTCCAGCTTGTCCAGTACCATCTGGTAAGCTACCGGCACCAGTGCCTGTCGAATCTCGTAGATTCTTTTTTCCTGTGCCCCGATCAATTCCAAATATTTGCTTCCCGGCGGCACAAAGAGGAACTCTATTTCTCGATTATAGGTAGTTGCAATACCGATTTCACCTGACTCCTCAAAGGTTACAAAATAGGTCCATCCATTGGGTTCCGTCGCAGCATCATACTCCTCTCCCATTTGACGAAGATCGTCAATGCTCAGCCACGCTCCCGTGGAGATATCCTGCCAGGCTTCAGCTGCAGAGCTTACACTCTCCACCGCCTCCCTAAATGATTTATATCCTTCCATACCTTTCCTCGACTTTCCAGGAGCCTGTTAAAGTGGCTTCTGTGCGTTGTTTCTGATTGCATTTCTTTGATCCTGAATTCTTTGTTCCGCCGCAAGTCTTTCCTGTTGCTTTTGCATTGCGGCATTCTGCTGTTTCCTGTCGGCAAGATCCTTCAATAGTTTTTCATTATGTTCCTTGGTGAGGTCGCGTTCATAGCCACTTGCACCTTCTGAAATCTTATCATAGAGATCTTTAGTTGCCTGAGTTGTTACATCGGTAATTCCGTTTACAGCCTTTTCAGCCTCCTTGTTCTTAGACCATGTATTCCATTTCATTTTTTCAAGTTCTTGCTGTTTATCTATAGAAGTACCTCTCTTGCTGGCGTCATTCATAAATGCAGTATCATTTTTAAATGAATCATTTGTGTGATTACTCTGAGCTTCTTTGACCTTATTACCAATCTTGTCAATACCGCCTTTGACACCTCCGTCAAATGCTGCAGAACCAACTCCGTCACTCCAGTCCTTTCCTTCCTCAAGGTTGGACCAAACCTTCTTGGCAGCCTCACCGGTTGCTCCGCCGGTAATCTCCCAACCGGAATTACCCATCTTATCGGTCACATAGTCAACAGTTCCGTTAAATGCTGCTTTCTGCAATCCATCGTTCCAGTCCTTTCCCTCCTCAAGATTCTTCCAAACCTGTTTTGATACTTCTCCTCCGACTTTTCCGACGACAGGCGCACCCCATTTCCAATCGCCCATACCTCCTGCAGCTGTGTCAATCAACGTTTCTACAGAAGTCGAAAGGAAGGCCATCTTCATATCTTTATCATTGGCATATGCATCGCTCATGTTGGATGCATATTTCTTTGTTATATCGTATATTTTCTTGATAGACTGGTTTCCGGTAACATAGGAAAGGCCGGTCAGACTGTAATCCGCAATCTTCTCGGTAACTTCTGCGGCTGTTGTCATCTTATCCCAGAAATCACCATCGGCTTTGAATTTTTCCGCATCCTTCCAAGCTTTTCCTATAGCCTTCTCCATGGCCTTCTTGATGGATTCTTTATTATCAAGCTCACCACCGTACTTCTGCCACATCTTGAAGAGCTGCTCGGCTTCCTTTGCTTCCTTTGCCTGCTGAGCCTCCCATTTCCATTTATCCTCAAGATACTGCATTCCGTCACGTGACAGCTTGGAATTTTCTATACGCTGCTTTTTCAGCCATTCGTCAAGACCCCTGTTGGCATCCTGGTAATACTGCGTATTGGAGGTTGCATTATCATAACTTATAAGCAGATCTTCAAGGTCATAATAATCACCCTTCTCACTTATATACCTTGGGTTACCATTTTCGTCATAACCTACGAGACCATAATTCTCCCGCTTACCCGTTATAGGATTCACGAAGCTTACATCGCCTTCATCATTGAGACTCCATTCCTTTGGTCTTTCAGGGAAGTCATATGGATTCTGAGGCGGTGCAGGCGGAACCGGCTGTGGCGGTATATAATCTATAATCGGAGGCATCGGCGGAACAATCGGCCAGCCAAGCAGGATCGCAATATCCCAGAAGAACGGTGGAATAAAAGAACTTCCGAGGGACTTGGGGAAACCGTCATTACGCATCAGACCACCTAAGGTTCTGCCGGATTCCGACCAGCCGTTGTCATCCGCAAATGCTGTAATGCAGTTAAAAAGCATTGCTCCACAGGCCACAAGGATCATCATCGGAATCATATTCATGACCTGCTTGCTGCCTCCGCCTCCCAGAATGAAGATTGCGGCAACAAGTCCTGCACTTACAAGGAACCGGAAATAGAAGTTATAGTTAAACAAAAACCATAGAACGACATTGATAGCCGAGTACATGAACAGACCTACGGCCATATAATACATGATGAGCATGCCTTCGGAGAACAAAGGCACCTTCGTTTTACTGCCGTTATGGAGTCTGCCGTCTGCCGAACGCAAACGGAAGAACAGCTGACCTATATCACTTTGACCACCCTGTCCGAAAGAAAAATATAAAAGGACCGCAAACACAGGCACTGCAAAGGGATTTCTGATTATAAATCCGAAAATCACAGCACAGCACAGTCCTAAACGCATATAAACATTGTTGGAAAGATTTGAGAGATCTATATAACCGTTGGTAGTGGCCAAAACCTTTGCATTTTCCG
>JAILDF010000233.1 GCA_024689585.1 Oribacterium sp. | reverse complement strand
GCATTTAACATTTCCTCTCTTACATTCATCGTATGATCTGTAAGAAACGACACCTTCCTGATAACACTTGATTCCCTGTCATTTCTGACAGAAATTGCGTGCATGGGCTTTTCGCCCGCAAGTCCTATGCCGATGATCACCGCCTCAGGTGATCTCTTGATATTATTAAGGATAACCTCATCATTCCAGTAAACCATATGATTATAGTTTTCCTTCAGCTCATAAAACTTGATGTTGCTATACTTCTGATACTCGTTTTTCAGGATGTTTGCAGCTTCAACATTGTAGATGTTATTGCATGCCGTATATATATCCACCCTTTTATTCTGGTGCAGATCGCCAATGAAATCTGACAGGACCTCATCCCTCTGACGATAATTTATGGCTTCCTCCAGACGGTCAAGATCTATCTCTATGGAAGGACGGTTTTGGATATACGCCACCAGTTCATACTCATTTATGGGAACTGTCAGACCTTCAACGCCGTTTCTTCTGGCTCTTGATATATTCTGAACCAGTATTTTCAGCATCTGATTGATCTCGTTAAGGTCACCGGGATCATCCGTTGCTTCACAGGTTGTTATGACTGATCTCACTCCCTGACCGTTGATGGATTCTACAATAATCTGATTACTGCCTTCGGTTTTCCTTATATTTACTCTGGCTTCCGGAGTCAGTTCCACTATCTCCTCTCCGGAAATGTTATAAAGTGATAAAGGCTTATTACTGTATTGATACTCAACAGGTTCTTCCTTAATCTTGTCATTACCATTAAGGATACCGGTAAATATACTTAATGGATGGTCTTGATTGAACCTGTCGAAAAAATCATTGATCTTACCCATCTAAGCATCCCCTTTTTTTCATAATACTTTTATTTTCATCTGCAAATATGTGTTTTCATCGGTTTTCTCTGACGTACAGATGTTCCTCTGACAGGTTTATAAAGTCCTTAATCGCTCCGAAGCCTTTTTATACCCTTGTTCCGAAGCCTGTTTGTAATAGTAAAGCGCCTTTTCCCTTTGCCCGGACACCTCATACCAGGTCCCCAGATTATATGCCGCCTTAAAGGAACCTGTTCCTATAACGCCTTCCGGTCTCTCAACCTCCCCAAGGCTTAAACACTTAAGATAGCTTTTTTCTATATATGGGAGCAAATGCTGATATTTCTCAGTATTTTTAAGTACCAGTTTCATATAGAAAAGACCTGAGTAGAAATAAAAATCCGGATTTCTTGTGAAATCGTACTGAACCTTTCCCATGATATCTCCGGCTTCCTCCAGGCTCTCTTCAGTATCCATATCATAAAGAGTATAAAGATATCTCATGATTCCATCGGTCCAGTACGGCGCCTGGCGTATCTCTTTTTTACCGGAAAACCTTAAAAAGGTTCTGAAGTAGGGAAGACTTTCCTCTTCTCTTCCTAAATTCCGGAGTGTTATAGCCATCTGATAATTGTAGTAAGGATAATTTGGTTCCTTCTTCAAGGCCTCGATAAGATACTCAAGGTTCCTCTGACCCTTACCCTCCTTTAGATAACCGTCATGCTCCGCATAAAGTGGGGACATCCTATTCACTACCTTGGCATTGATCTGCTCATGTATGCTTCCTTTATATCTCATCCCTGCCGGTAGTATCCTGGGTATCTGAGTTATGCTCCTTTCGATCTCATCACCACTCGGATAGGAATCCTCTCTTTTTATAAGTCCGAGCCATCTCATTCCCTGCCGGTCATACATCATATCGATAAAATCTCTCAGGGTTTTCGGATTACTGACATCATCATTCCTAAGATACTCATCCGCATCTATAACCAGATGTATCTCTCCGCCATGATCTCTTTCCGAATGACCAAGGGCAAAGTTTCTTGCTTCCGAGAAATCATTGACCCAGGGAAAATCATAAACATGGGCACCAAATTTTCTTGCTATTTCGATGGTACCGTCCGTAGAACCGCTGTCCGCTATGACTATATTGTCCACAAAGGGCGAAGCTGCACTTAAGCATTTTTCCAGACAACGTTCTTCATTTTTTACGATCATCACTAAGTTTACGATCATTGTTCCCCGCTCTCCTCAGCCTCAT
>JAILDF010000210.1 GCA_024689585.1 Oribacterium sp. | reverse complement strand
ATTTTGAGTGTATTGAAAATTATTTACTTTAATTCAAAGAAACTTTCATCAGTCCTAAAAAACAACCTGAAAGAGACTGATGTTCCTATATAGGAGGAAAAACCAAATGAAATTACTTTTTGCATCAGACTCATTCAAGGGAACTCTTTCAAGTGACCGGACCATAGAGCTTCTCACAAAGGCAGCTCATGAGGTTTTCGGAGACTGCGAGACAAGCGGCGTTCCCGTTGCAGACGGCGGAGAAGGCACCACAGAAGCCGTGGTTAAAGCCCGTAACGGAGAGATTGTTAATGTTGACGTCCACGGCCCATTAATGGAGATTGAACACGGCTTCTACGGAAGACTTTCCGATACGGAAGCTATCCTTGAAATGGCAGCAGCATCAGGACTTCCCATGGTTCCGGAAGAGAAGAGAAATCCTTTAAACACCACAACCTACGGAACCGGTGAGCTTCTCAAGGTTGCTCTCGATGCAGGCTACAAGGAGATTGCCATCGCCATCGGCGGATCAGCTACAAATGATGGCGGAATGGGCTTTGCTTCAGCCCTCGGAGTCAGATTCTTCGATAAGGACGGTAACGTACTTGAGGGAAAAGGAAGTGACCTCATAAAGGTAGAGCATATAGACATTAGCGGTCTTGACCCTAAGGTTAATAATGCACATTTCACCGTTATGTGTGATGTTACTAATCCTCTTTGCGGACCTGACGGTGCAACCTATACCTTCGGAAAGCAGAAGGGCGGCACACCTGAAATACTTGATGAGCTTGAAAAGGGAATGCAGAACTACCGCGATGTGATAAAGAAGGAGTTCGGCGTCGATGTAGATACAATCCAGGGATCCGGTGCAGCCGGCGGACTGGGCACAGCACTTAAGGTATTACTTGATGCAGAAATGAAGTCAGGAATCGAGACAGTGCTGGATCTCATCAACTTTGAAGACCGTCTTGAGGGAGTTGATGTTGTGGTTACCGGCGAAGGCCGTACAGACTGGCAGTCCTGCTACGGAAAGGTAATGCAGGGAATCGGCGACAGATCAAAGAAGCATGGCGTTCCCGTAGCAGCTCTTTGCGGAAGCCTCGGCCGCGACTATGACAAGATCTACGCTCACGGAATCAGCTCCATCATGACAACCGTTGACGGCCCCATGCCCCTCAAGGATGCCCTTGATAATGCAGAAGACCTCTACTACAAAGGCGCGATCCGCATGTTCAGGTTCCTGAAGGCCGGAATGGAAATGAAGAAGTGATCATTACGGCAATTGAAGAGGTTAACGAGACCTTTTTACATGATTTTTTTACTAAAAGTCTAGTTAACTTCTTCAATTTAGGGTACCGGTCGCTGCATATGCGTCACTTGAAATGGTAAATGCTTAATTTCGAGGTATTATCAGTTTTGCAAAGGTAACTGCATAATACCTCGATTTTTTATGCCTGAAAAACGGCGTAATTCCGTCGCAGTCCTGAAAAATGGGTATGGCAAACAGAAGTTGGGCACTTTTTTTGAAAAACTTAATGCTCAACTTTTGAGGAAATATGTATCTTAAGCATTAAGTCCTGCAAATTTCTCTGCCGGTCATTATTATCCAAAATATATCTTTTTGAGCTGCTCCGGCATAGAATTAAACATCATCTGTACCAGAGTTTCTGCAGAAGTGATATTGTCGCGCAATACCCATTCTTTGGTCATTCCGACAGAGCCGTAGCAATAAAGTCTGATTGAAAACAAAAGCTCTGTATTAAGAGTGTCGCTTGTTGTCATTTCCTTGGCAAGCTCTGAATAGGCGGTAACGAAGTATTCAAGCATATATTGCCATAGGGCATTCTGCGAAGTATCTTCATAGGCACGTTTGTAAAACAGGATATCCTGTTTCATTTTGTTTAAACCTGCAGCGGCATCCCTCACATCAATGATATTTGTACCTTCCGCATCCTGAAAGAAGATCCAGGCGACCAAATCGTACTTGTCCTTGAAATGGTAATAAAAGGTGGTGCGTTCGATTTCAGCCACTTTACAGATCTCGGTTATTCTTATCTTATCGATGGGTTTTTGCTTCATAAGGTTCTTCATCTTGTCAGCAATCCATAACTTGGTTCTCTCAGCCATATCTAACCTCTTTTACACAACAATAATTTAATTATGTAGCAATATTATACATAATCATAATTATGTAGCTTTAAATATACAAGTAACAATGTCAGAATGGTCATGAAAAGAAAACAAAACATATCGTCGCAATGAATTTATAGAGGAGGCGGGATAAGATGGATTTTTTGGATCTTGCAAAGAACAGATATTCAGAAAGGTTTTTTGACAGCCGTCCTGTGGAACAGGAAAAGCTGGATAAAATCCTTGAGGCGGGAAGGGTTGTTCCTACGGCATGTAATTATCAGCCTCAGAAGTTTTACCTGATCCGCAGTGAGGAAGGACTTATCAAGCTGAAGATGGTTACACATTTTCACTATAATGTTCCTCTGATGATTCTTGTCTGTTATGACGCAAGGGAGGTTTGGACTAATCCTGGTGACCGCTATTACAGGAACTACAATTCCGGCGAACAGGATGCCAGCATTGCTGCAGCAACGATGATGTATGAGGCTGAAGAACTTGGAGTGCATACCATCTGGATCAGAGGCTTTGACTCCAAGACGGTTGTGGATACCTTTGGACTTCCGGATCATATGATCCCCGTTATGATGCTTGGGCTTGGATATCCGAATGAGAAGGCAAAGGCGAATGCATGGCATTATAAGAGAAAGCCAATCGAAGATTTTGTTGTAGAGCTATAAAAAATGGAGTGTTATAAGATGAACAGAGTATGCAAGATTTTAGGAATTGCAAAGCCGGTGGTGCAGGCACCAATGACATGGATCACATCACCGGAACTTGTGGCAGCTGTATCTAATGCAGGGGGCTTGGGAATACTTGGCTTTAACGCAGGATTTGAAACAGGAAAGGCAACGCCTGAGGAGACTGCGGAAGAGATGAGAAAGATGATCCGCAGAACGAAGGAGCTGACTGATAAACCCTTCGGTATGAATGTCATGACATCTGCATTTGATAGAGCAGGTTTTTCAAGATCTACCATTGAGGTTTGTAAGGAAGAAGGAGTACCAGTGCTGGCAGCGATTGGAACAATTGATGCCGATCAGATCCGTGAGTGGAAAGAAGCAGGATTTAAAATAATATATCGTGACATGTATCCGACTGTAGCTTCAGCCAAAGTAGCAGAGGAAGCAGGTGTGGATATACTTGTAGCCACTGGCTGTGATGAAGGAGGTGGAATGCCCGTCGAAGCGACAGGTACCATTGTCAAGACTGCACTCATTGTCGATGCCGTGGATATTCCTGTGCTTGCGGCGGGTGGAATCGTGAATGAGGCTATGGCAAAAGCAAGTGCTTGTATAGGTGCCGAAGGTGTCTATGCCGGAACACGCTTTGTACTCTCGAAGGAATGCAGGGCTGCTCAGGCAACAAAGTATGATATCTTAAATACAGATGCGGATGAGTTGATTGTTTTAACGGAAGCTGATGGACATCTTAAATGGAGATGTACACCCCATAAAGTGGCAAAAGCTGCTATCGAAGAAAACAATAAAGGAAATCTGAAACCATCCACAGGAAGTTTTTATAAAGGTATGCTTAAAGGAGATATGGAAGCCGGTATCAATACGGTATCGAGTGCCGCAAGTCTGATTAAGTCTATTGACTCCTGCGAGGACATTGTGAATGAACTG
The DNA here is from genome assembly GCA_024689585.1 of Oribacterium sp. Lineage (GTDB taxonomy): Bacteria > Bacillota > Clostridia > Lachnospirales > Lachnospiraceae > Oribacterium. Next base: position 2,203 of record JAILDF010000210.1, on the reverse strand, counting down.
GCAAGAGGATATGGTTATTGATCGGAGGCTGAAATAATGCACTTTACAGGAACTGTTTACAGGAATCCATATTGGCCAACATGGCCGATTTTGGAGATAACACAGGGTTGCACACATAACAAGTGTAAATTCTGCACGATGTATAAAGATACAGCCTTTAAGATGTCGCCTATTGAATGGATTGAAGAGGATTTGAAAGAATTAGCAGAAATGGATCCGCACGCCAAGACGATTCAGCTTCTTTCCGCCAATCCGCTGGTGATGACCTACGACAAGCTGGCGCCCATATTGGAAATGATAAAAAAATATCTCCCGGAGATTGAGATCATGTACACACAGGGACGTGTCTCTGATCTGAAAAATAAGACGGTTGAAGAGTTGAAGAGTCTGAAAGATCTCGGAATGCGTGAGATTTCTCTTGGTGTGGAAAGTGGCGATGATTGGACGCTGGACCGGATCAATAAGGGTTATCACTCTACGGATATTCTGGAGCAGTGTCATAAACTCGAAGAGGCCGGGATCGACTACTGGATGACCTTCCTGAACGGTGTCGCAGGAAGAGAACACAGCTATGAACACGCTGTCCATTCTGCTGAAATATTCAGTCAATGTAAACCTATGTTGGTGGGCACCGGTGGATTGACTCTTTTCCCCGGAACACCTCTGCTTGAGGAATCACAGCATGGAGAGTTTGAGCCTTTGAGTGAGAAGGAAATGCTGATCGAACTGAAGATTTTTATCGAGAACCTGACCTGTGATTGCAGCTTTATTACGCATCATACTATCTCCGGCGCCAACCTGACCGGACCTGACTTTCTTCGCCGCAAGGATAAAATTATTGCTGCACTGAATCATGAGATTCAGCACGGCGATCTTGAGCACATGGCAGAGATTCGCCGAAACAAGAGAACGCTATAATTGAGAAGAACACATGAAAGAAAAGATTATATTCTGAAGATTTAAGGTGTTCTTTAAAACTATGTTACAATAAGAAGTAATAAAAATACCTAAAAGAAAGGGGACAAATCATTATGGGAAGACTTAATGGTAAAGTAGCAATCGTAACTGGTGCAGGCATGGGACTTGGAGCAGCGATAGTAAAGCGATTTGCTGAAGAAGGTGCTATTGTTGTAGGAACAGCAAGAAGAGAAAACAACGTTCAGAATGTTATGGACGAACTCAGAAAAAACGGTGAATATGAGTTATTGGCTCTGCATCAGGATGTTTCCAACAGAGAAGACTGGAAAACTGTGGTAAAGACAACGGTTGAGAAATATGGGAAAATAGATATCCTTGTAAACAACGCTGCACAGGCTAGTGACAAGAACGTTCTGTTGTGTACCGAAGAAGAAATGGTAAACCTTTTCAAAACCAACGTATTATCTATCATGATAGGAATCCAGGAAGTAATGCCGGAATTTGAAAAGCTCGGAAAAGGCTCAGTTGTTAATGTTAATTCTCTTGCGGGAATTGTATCAGGCGATGCCGATAATGCATCTGCAGCTTATAGTGCATCTAAAGGCGCAGGAAGATCTCTGACAAAGCATGCAGCATATTATCTGGCAGAGAAAAATGTTCGTGTAAATTCTATCCATCCAGGACCGATCATGACTCCGATGCTTGAGGGATATTTAAAGGATAATCAGGCCATGGCTGATCGTGTAAAGCAGTACAATCCTCTACCACCGCATATATCAGGACCGGAAGACGTTGCCAATGGTGTACTTTATTTGGCAAGTGATGAAGCCGCCTGTGTGACAGGAGCAGAACTTGTAGTTGATTGCGGTCACTTGGTTATGTAAGTTTTTTTGGAAAACTAATTTCTGCATTAAATATGCAGTTGTTATAGATGAATTATATTTTATATACATGTAAAGGATGTGGAGAATATCTACATCCTTTACTAAGGCTTTGGTTTGCAAAGGTAAAAGCTTAATTAACCATTAACATCTGCAATTAAGCATTTACTATTTCATTTGACGGGTCGCTGCATATGCGAACATATGTTTGCGCTAAACCATAGTTTAACGAAATGTAGAATAACGCAACAATAACGGGGGTTCGTAGAATTTCATCTTAATCGTAACCAGCGCCCTCGAAAATGTGTGGTTTGGTTGCAATTGCTATGGGAATATATACACCTAAGTCTATACCATTAATTATACTTTTATTACTTTAACATTTCTTGACATTACCCAATAAA
>JAILDF010000169.1 GCA_024689585.1 Oribacterium sp. | reverse complement strand
AAGTCAAGTGAGACCACAGGTACTCACCCATCTACAGAGAAGCAGTTCGACCTTGCGAGACTTCTGGTTAAGCAGATGGAAGAGATGGGGGTCAAGGATGTTCGTCTCAGTGACAAATGCTATGTATACGGAAGGATTCCTTCAAACTTAAGTGAGGAGGATAATGCTGTAACCCCGAAGCTTGGCTTCATCGCTCATATGGATACATCCCCTGCGGCAAGCGATACAGGTGTAAATCCCCGCGAGATAAAGAATTACCAGGGCGGAGACATTATCCTTAATGAAGAGAAGAAGATAATCCTGTCACCGAAGACATTTCCGAAGCTTAACACTATGATTGGTGCAGACCTTCTGGTGACTGACGGAATCACACTTCTGGGCGCGGACGACAAGGCGGGAGATGCCGAGATCATGGCCATGGCTGAGTATCTTCTTAGTCATCCTGAAGTTAAGCACGGCGAGATCCTCCTTGGTTTTACACCGGATGAGGAGATCGGAGAAGGCGCGGACTTTTTTGATGTGGTGGATTTCGGAGCAGAAGTTGCCTTCACAGTTGACGGCGGAACTCTCGGAGAAATCGAGTATGAGAATTTTAATGCTGCCTCCGGAAAGGTTGAGATCACAGGTGTTAATGTTCACCCCGGAGACGCGAAGAACAAGATGATCAATGCTCTCCTCGTAGGTATGGAGTTTAATGCTTTGCTCCCTCAGGATCAGCGTCCTGCACTTACCGAAGGCTACGAAGGCTTTTTCCATCTCGTAGGCATGGAAGGTGACGAGGCTCTTACCAGGATGAGCTACATCATCAGAGATCATGATAAAGTAAAGTTTGAAGAGAAAAAGAAGGTATTCCAAGAGGCTGCGGATACACTTAATGAAAAGTATAAGGAGACAGCGGCCCACGTAGACATTGTAATCAAGGATCAGTACTACAACATGCGTGAAAAGATCGAGCCGGACAATATGTATCTCATCAGTGCGGCGGAGGAGGCATTCAGAAAAGCAGGAGTTGAGCCTGTGACAAAGCCAATCCGCGGAGGCACCGACGGCGCGAGACTCAGCTTCATGGGACTCCCTTGTCCGAACCTTTCAACCGGCGGCGAGAACTACCACGGAATCTATGAGTATCTCAATATCAATTCCATGCGGAAGATGGTGGAAGTACTCATTAACCTGGCAACGGATATGATTGGAAAAAAGAAATAAACGGCAAACGAAGCCAAGTGGGACGGTTCTCTCCGGAGAGAACCGTCCCGCTTGGCATAAAAATGCAAAACAAAAGGACCCTCACCTTAAGGGCCCTTTTAATATTAAAATTTAACAAGTTTCTTAATCAATATTCTATTTTCGGCTAACTAATACAACGGAGTATTCTCCTTTCATTGTATTAGGTATGATAGCTTACTACGACAAAGCTTTGTGCTAAGTCTGCTTCTATACCCAGTAACAAATAGATTTTTTAAGACTAATCGTTAACTTTTTAATATGTTCCGAAGATGATTTCCACGTTTCAAGAAGGCTAAAATTTAGGAGAAACACTCCTCAGCTGAATAACATGACCACTTGACGTGCTGTTATCATTTTTTCTATATTACCTTACCTGAACTACGGAGATATCATCCAATAACTGTGCTGGCGTCATCGTTTTCATACCTCTGCTTTCTACAGTTTTCTGAAGTGATGTTTTTTATGATCTCGACGGATCATCATCGCTTTTGTTAACTCGATCACCCTTTCTCGTCAGGTGATGTGTTAACCCGTTCTTTATTGTGATTTAATGTTAACATGCGGAAACGATTTTGTAAATATCAAAACGTAAGGAAAATATTTTTATTTTGTAAGATTTAATCGATTTTGTAAGTTTTTAGGAATGTTCTTTCAAACCGCAAGCCTAGTTGGTATTGAAGACGCATTTTTTCTGTGTTTTGAAAACGTATGGAAATGTCTCCATGCACGAATTATAATCAAGTAAGAAGTGATATAGAGGAGTTATATAACCGTTTTATTTATGGACAAACAAGAGCTGCGGGCGATGATCCGCGAGAAAAGAAAAAATCTTACAGATGATTATAAGGACAGGGCCAATGCTGAGATCGCCACAAGATTCCTTCTCTATCCGGTGTTTCAGCAGGTGGATTCCATTTTCTGCTACGTGAATACTCCTTACGAGCCGGATACCAGAGCCATCATTGAAACCGCATTTCAGATGGGAAAGATGGTGACTGTACCGAGATGTAAACCGGGACCGGAGCATATCATGGAGGCGGTTCAGATTCAGAGCTTTGATGATCTGGAGCCGGGAACCATGGGTATCCTTGAGCCGAAAGAAGGGCTTCCGGTCATTGACGGCTACAAGATCGCGCTGGCCGTTGTTCCATGCATTTCCGCCGACAGATGGGGCGGAAGGCTCGGGCATGGTGCGGGATACTATGACAAATGGCTTCACGGTCTAAGCATTTACAAGTATTGTCTCTGCTTTGAAGAACTGCTTTCGGATAGAGTTCCTATGGAGCAGAACGACATTAAGATGGACCGGATTTTTACTGAGGATAAGATTTATAACCCGAGGGTTCAGAGTGAAGATACTCTGGGAGAGATAAAAAGGGATGCGGTGAAAAGCGGACTGACAGAGATATTGAAAAGTCTGTTCCCGTGGAAGAAGTGATATTGATTGTTGAAAAATCGTTTGGTTTTACTCTTTAATTGGGTTGGACTTGGTATATGACACGCGGAAGAAAGATATAAGGGTGGATTGCGTGTCTAAATCGGTCTATTCTTAAAGAAAATGACACGCAGAATAACGCTAGAGAACAATCTGCGTGTCTAAACTGATCTGTATTTGGAGAATGTGACACGCAGAAATAATATAGAAGGTAGTCTGCGTGTCTAAAACGAATTATATTTGAAGGAGGGCGCAATGGACGAGCAAAAAATCAAGAGACTAAAAGAAATGATAGACGATTCGAAGAATATCGTTTTCTTTGGTGGTGCGGGAGTATCAACGGAAAGCGGAGTTCCGGACTTCAGAAGCAAGGACGGCCTTTATAATCAGCATGATGTTCAGTTCGAGAAGTATCATCCGGAATATCTTCTCAGCCACAGCTGTCTCGTGAATGAGCCGAAGGTTTATTATGAGTTCCACAGGCAGAAGATGGATACGAGAAAGATCGAGCCAAACTTCGCTCACAAGTATCTTGCGGAGCTGGAGAAGAAAGGGAAGCTGAAGGCTGTGGTGACCCAGAACATTGACGGACTTCATCAGAAGGCCGGAAGCAAAGAGGTCTACGAGATACACGGAAGCGCCCTCAGGAACTACTGTATGCACTGCGGCAAGACCTACCCTGTGGATTATGTTTTTGATTCCACAGAGCCTATCCCTCATTGCGAGTGCGGAGGCATTATCCGCCCGGACATCACCCTCTACGAAGAGAGTCTGCCGGAGACTGCAGTGAGAAAGTCTGTTAATGCCATCGCCAATGCAGATATGCTCATAATCGGCGGAACATCGCTCACGGTGTATCCGGCGGCTTCCTATATCAACTACTTTGAGGGAAAATATCTCGTTATCATTAACCGTGACGCTCTTAAAGTCAGATCCGGAAACCAGGAAGTATTGATGATAAATGACAGCATAGGGGAAGTGTTTAAAAAGCTTTCGGAACTTGAGAAATAAATCAGTCTGGTAGTGGATTTATAAATAGCCGGAGGGGTGACCTCCGGCCTTTTACTTGCAATGAAAAATACCGTATATCAAAAAATCAGGTTAGCACAACAGGTTTGTTTGCTAAGAAGTAAGTCAGTTGAATTCCGGAAACAAAACCTGCATGTCTTCAGGTAATGCCGCGGTAAAGCTCATGGGCTCGTCACTTATAGGATGTCTGAAATTCAGCTTCCATGAGTGGAGGGCCTGTCTTTTTATGTAGCGGTAATCCGGGTTATAGAGGAAATCTCCTATCAGTGGATGCCCTATGTGCTTCATATGAACTCTTATCTGGTGTGTACGGCCTGTTTCGAGCTTCAAAGCTATGAGGCTCAGATCCTTTTCGCTGTCGTAGAGGAGAGGCTTCACGTGGGTTGTGGCTGGGTCTCCGTTATCAAAATCTACGATGCGTTCGATGACAGAGGCTTCCTTCCTTGCGATGGGAGCGGAAATGGTCATGTCAAAGCCTTCGAGGGTTGAAGGATAGTGCTCAATGCAGTCTCTCACGTCGCCCTGACAGATGGCGATATACTGACGGTGGATGGAACGCTCCCTGACAAAATCTCCGAGGCGGGCCGCTGAATGCATGTTTTTGGCTGAAATGAGAATCCCGCTGGTGTCCTTGTCAAGCCGGTTAATGATGCGGTTAACGTAGGTGTCGAAGTTAAGGACATGGTGAGTGTAGAAGCAGAGAGCATTGGCAAGAGTGTCATCGTAGTGTCCCATAGAAGGATGGATGGGCATGCCGGCGGATTTGTCGATGACCAAAAGGTCCTCATCCTCATACACTATGGAAAGGGGAAGGTCGGTTTCCACAACATTCTCCTCGGCTGCGGTTTCCAGTATATTGCAGGTGAGTTCGTCACCTTCATGAAGGATGGCTTTGAGCCAGGACTTTTCATAATTAAGTAAAAGCCCGGGAACATCCGAAGGAATCAGTTCTGTCCCGGTGTTTCGAAGATGATATATAACTGATCTGGAATATCCCATGGAACGAAGAAAAGCCTCTACGGTCTTGCCGTGGAAGCTTTTCGGAATTGTATAAGTTAGTACTCTTAGATTTTTTGACATATGATTTCTTCGCAGGATGATGAAGTAAGTGATACTTGGTTACTACCCGGTCATCAACTCCTGCAGATCTGCTTATACATTGAACTTAAATGTGTCTTTGAGACCGAGCCACTTCTGGTCCTTGTCTGAAAGGTTGAGGGCTGTTCCGTCGTCCATGGCATAGCCTTCGGCAGAAGCATTACCCTTGTACTCACCTGTTACATGAGGCCATTGAATGTTTATCTCGGGATCATTCCAGGCAAGGCCGCCTTCGTCTCCGGGATGATAGAAATCGGTAACCTTATAGCAGAACTCGGCAACATCGGAAAGAACCAGGAAGCCGTGAGCGAAGCCTTCGGAAATATAGAACTGCTTCTTGTTTTCCTCTGTGAGCTCAACTCCGAAATACTGTCCGTAGGTTTTGGAACCCTGACGGAGGTCTACTGCAACATCATATACTGAACCCTTGATAACGCGAACAAGCTTGCCCTGTGGGAACTGCTTCTGGAAGTGAAGTCCGCGGAGAACGCCCTTGGTGGACATGGACTGGTTGTCCTGAACGAAAACCATGTCGAGACCTGCTTCATGCATGTCGTTCTGATTATATGTTTCTACAAAGTATCCGCGGCTGTCGCCATG
>JAILDF010000070.1 GCA_024689585.1 Oribacterium sp. | reverse complement strand
TGGTTATCAAAAAGAGGTATTTTATGGCAGACGAAAATTTACATAATGCCAGACTTGAGCTGGTATTTGAAAAACGTATTCCTGGCCTGAGGGTTTCGGAAGCGGTGAGACATCAGAAGTTCATAATGAAAAACAGACATTTCCATGAGACCATAGAAATGCACTTCATCATCTATGGACAGAGACTGCTGTTTGTTGATCAGGAAACCTATCGTATGGTTCCTCACACCTGTATGGTGGTAAACCATAATCTCATTCATAAAACCTCAACAGCCCCCAACATGCCTCCCGATCATCACAATTTCATACTCCAGCTGGACAGATCCGTTTTTGATGAAAAGTTCAGGGAATTCGGCCTGAAGGGGTTTGATGAGTTTGGAAGTCTGTATGGTGGACTTGCCAGGTTTAATGACACAGAATGGCAGCTGGTATTATCTGTTATAGATGCCTTTAAGGCGGCTTGCGAGGACGAAAGAAACGGGATAACCTCCTCCATGGAGGATCTGCATTCTTTTCTATATCTTCAGACTGTGGAGCTTGCGGGTATTTTCGCAAAAAGCAGAAGAAGAGATCTTCAGAGTAATATTAAGGAAAAGGGTATAGAGACAGCTGAGCAGCAGTCTGTGGTAAAGACGGGAATCCACCAGAAGGTTCATGATATAGCCATGTACCTTCAGGGGCATACCAGTGATAATGTTACCCTTGATGAGATTGCAAAACAGTTTTACATGAGTAAATCCTACCTTACCAGAGTATTCCGTAATATTACTGGTTTTTCTGTTATTGAATATATTACTTATATAAGAGTGAGGAAGGCCCAGCAGCTGCTGATAGATTCCGATACCAGCATTACCGATATTGCGGAAATATGCGGGTTTGGTAATGTTACCTACTTTGAGAAGGTATTTAAACAAATGACAAATCAGACACCGGGACAGTACCGTAAGAATCCCGAGAGGACTAAACTGGTCCTTAAAAAACTATAAAATTATTTCGAATTAACAATCGTATGCCGGAAATAAACGAGTTAGAAAGCAACATATAAGAACTAAACGATAAAATACCGGTATTCACAGAGGGATTTTTTATAAAGGAGATTTGATATGATCCAGTTTGGAATGAGAGTTCATGATATATGTGGTAAAGGAACCGTTACAGAGGTTCTTGATAAGGTTCAGGACTTAGGCATTAAGTATATTCAGCTTGCCATGTCCAAAAGCTTTTCAGAGGTGGACACCTCTGTGGGACATTATAATGCGGGACTTGGGGATTATGTTGGAGAAGAATGCAGAAAAAGAGATATTCATGTATCTATTCTGGGCTGCTACATTAATCCGGCTCATCCCGATGAAGAAAAGAGAATGCTGGAGGTACAGAGATTTATAGAGCATCTTAAATACAGTAAAAGGATGGGAGCTGATATGGTTGGCACAGAAACAGGCCGTGCCCATCCTGATATGAAGATAGTTCCTGAGACCTATACCGAGGAAAACTATCAGAGAGTACTGGACAGCTTTAAGCGTATAAGGGATGCAGCTGAAAAGCTTGGCGTCATGGTGGGAGTTGAAGGAGTGTTCAATCATACACTTCACAGTCCCGAGATGATGAGGAGATTTCTTGATGATATTGATTCAGTAAACTTTGATGTCATCCTTGATTCTGTAAATCTTATAAAACCGGAGTACGAGAAGGATCCTGCAGGGCAGAATGCGATCATAAAGAAGGCCTTTGATCTGTACGGTGACAGGATCACCACACTACACCTTAAGGATGGGGTATTTAAGGATAATGACCAGAGGTTCAGACACCCCGGTGAAGGCTTCTTTAATTATGAAGAGCTTATGCGTCAGGTCAGCATCTGGAAACCTTACATCGTGGGAACGCTTGAGAACTCCACTCCCGATCGTTACTATGAAGATTGCAGATATTTGCAGGAGCAGTACGATAAATACAAGGCAGTATAAAACAGAATTGGACGTTTCCGCCGATGAACCACCCCGTCCCCATGGTCCATCGGCGGAACTTTTTCAAAAAATTTCTAAATCGCGTTCAAAAACCTATGCATCATTTGACAAAACCTGTATGTTCATATACAACATTAAGTAATATACGGCCCGGAGGGAGACTTTTATTTATATGATAGAACGACTAGTTCTTCTTATTGTACTTATAATATTAAATGGCTTTTTTTCCTGCGCAGAGATAGCTGTTCTGCAGGTTGGAGATACAAAGCTGAAGAAGCTTGCGGAAGAAGGAAACAATGACGCAAAAAAACTTCTTAAACTGACCGAGGATCCGTCAAGATTTCTTTCTACGATACAGGTGGCTATAACCCTGGCAGGTTTTCTGTCCTCGGCTTTTGCTGCAGACAGCTTTGCGGGCCCTGCCACCAGACTTCTTATAAAGGCGGGAGTGCCGATTAGTGAAACGGTGCTTAGTCCCATAGTTATTGTGGTCATCACTTTGATTCTTTCATATGTCAATATCGTATTCGGTGAGCTTGTGCCCAAAAGACTTGCTCAGGCATATACGGAAAAGATTGCATTATCCATGGCCTCCGTGCTTCAGTTTGCATCTGTACTTTTCCGTCCTTTCGTAGGGCTTCTTACAGTATCTACTAACACTGTTATGAAGCTGATGGGAATCAATCCCGAAGATATAGAAGATAAGGTCTCGGAAGAAGACATTATCATGATGCTTGATGAGGGAACGGAAAACGGCACCATCGAGCATCAGGAAAATGAGATGATACAGAATGTCTTCGAGTTTAATGATCTGACAGTAGAGGATGTGTGTACTCACAGAACAGATGTGGCTATGCTTTATTATGAAGACAGTGATGAAGTATGGCGAAAGACCATTTATAATAACAGATTTGCCAATTATCCTATCTGCGGTGAGGATGATGACGATGTAATAGGCATTCTTGATACCAAGGACTATTTCCGTCTTGAGGATCAGTCCCGTGACAGCATAATGAAGAATGCTGTAGATAAGCCGTTTTTTGTTTCCCAGAACATGAAGGTTTCGGATCTTTTCCAGACCATGAAAAGAGAGCGTAAATACTATGCGGTTGTAATAGATGAGTACGGCGGAATGACCGGTATAGTAAGTATGCATGATCTTATCGAAGCTCTCGTTGGTGATCTTCAGGAAGAGGATGACCTGCCGGAACCTGAGCCTATCGAAGCTATCGGCGAGAATGAATGGATAATTCTCGGAATTGCGGACCTTGAGGATGTCAATGAATCCCTGAAGATCGATATACCGACGGAAGATGCCGACACCTTCGGCGGATACATCATGGGTATCATAGGTACTGTGCCTGATGACGGCAGTTCCTTCCATCTGGAGACAGATATTCTTGATATAGATGTGGCGTACATTAAGAATCACCGCATAGGAAAAACCATAGTCAGAAAGAAGACAGTGGAATGACTTTGAATTTCCATAAAAGTTCAGCCGGTGGACCATGGGGACGGGGTTAGTGGTCCATCGGCTGAACTATTACAGATTTCCAAAACTGATGAGATATACATTTGATTTGATGCTTCGTTGTAAGGTGATTATGTGCTATAATCGGGATTCGTTTAAAACAGATACAACCAGGAGGAGACAGTATGCTTAACAAGGACAATGCTGAGAAACCGGTAAAGCTTATTGAGAGAAAGCTTGCATATAAGGGCAAGGTCATCACAGTGTATGATGACCACGTTGATGTGGGAGGACATGATACCCATTGGGATTTCATACATCATATGGGAGCTGCAGCAGTGCTTCCGGTACTTAAAGATGGCCGTATCCTTATGGTAAGACAGTACAGACATGCACTTCAGAGATATACACTTGAACTTCCGGCTGGAAAACGTGACGAGGAGGATGAACCCTTTGAAATCTGTGCATTGAGAGAGCTGGAGGAAGAAACAGGCTACAAGACAGACCATCTTGAATTCCTGCTGTATGTTAATACCACCGTTGCTTTCCTGGATGAAAAGATAGGCATTTATGTTGCCAGAGATCTTGAGAAAGGCAATGTTCATTGGGATGAGGATGAAGAACTGGGTATCGAAGCCTGGAATCTGGAAGACCTTAAACAACTTATCTACGAAGGAAAAATGACCGATGGTAAAACCGTGGCAGCAATCATGACATATGCTGAAAAGTACTGTAAATGATCATTCAGGATTATAGACATTGAAAAACATGACGATATAATTCTGACAGGACGCCGGACGGAATGAAAGATTTGTTCCATAAAAGAAATTACGGTTTTTATAAAGGCGGATAAAACGCAGATATCTTACATATGAGGATTAAAAAATGAAAAGAGAAAAATTAGAAGATTATGTACTGACCATTCCTGATTTTCCGGAGCCCGGAATCATGTTCCGTGATATCACATCACTTATCCAGGATCCTGACGGACTTCAGGATGCCATCGACGGACTTAAGGATATATTGAAGGACGTTGAATTTGACAAAGTTCTGGGTCTTGAATCCCGAGGCTTTATTTTCGGAACACCTATTGCCTATGAATTTAAAAAAGGCTTTGTTCCGGTACGTAAGAAAGGAAAACTTCCAAGAGAAACCGTATCTGCAAAGTATGAACTTGAGTACGGCGAAGCTGAAATAGAGATTCACAAGGATTCCATAGAAAAAGGCGAAAAGGTTGTTATCATTGATGACCTCATCGCTACCGGCGGAACCCTTGAAGCTGCCTGCAGACTTGTGGAAGAGCTTGGCGGTGAGGTAGCCTGCATTGCCCTTGTTATGGAGCTTGCCGGACTTGAAGGCCGTAAGAAGCTTGAAAAATATGATGTAAGGACACTTATTACCTACGAAGGAAAATAAGGATTGTAACAGAACAAAATGGGACAGGAATTAACAAAGTCAGACGTAAAAAGAATTCAGGACGAGATAGACCATCGTAAACTGGTCCTGAGACCACAGATAACCAGAGAGATAGCCGAAGCCGCAGCCCAGGGCGACCGCTCGGAAAACTTCGAGTATTATGCCGCCAAAAAAGCCAATCGTGAAAATAACGGCCGCATAAACTACCTCGAAAGAGTGCTTCGATTTGCAAAAATAATCGACGACAGCTCCAAAGAAGACGAAGTAGGACTCAACAACACAGTGACCCTGTACTTCGAAGAAGATGACGAAGAGGAAGTATACCGCATAGTCACATCCATCCGCGGACACAGCCTTCTTGGCCTAATCTCCAACGAATCCCCCATCGGAAGAGCCATCATGGGCCATAAAGTCGGCGATCGCTGCGAAGTCACCACCGAAAACGGCCTCAGTTATTTCGTTGTTATTCGTAACATCGAAAACACCGGCGAGTCCGAAGACGACCACATAAAAGCATTTTGAAACGATAAAAACCAGAGGGCATGCCCTCTGGTTTTTTGGGGAAACCCAGCCGGGGACGGTTCTCGCCGGCGAGAACCGTCCCCGGCTGGGTGCTTTCGAGCTTCTGCGTCCGTATGTTACGCCAGTACCCTGAGATCCGACTGAGAAAGATGCGAATTGGCGTAAAGATAGTTTATGATCTCCTTCCGGCGAATGATACCTATAAAATGCTTCATATCATCCACCACCGGAACAAAATTCTGATTTGACACCCTCTCCATAAGATCCTCCATGGAAGCATTGACATCCACCGGAGCGTAATGGGTTTTCATAGGTATATCAGCTACCTGAACCTTTTCGATATAATCAAGATTCATATTTAAATTGTTCTTAATCTCCCACAGAAGGTCACCCTCCGTCATGGTACCTAGATAGCTTCCGTCCTTGGCAAGAACCGGAATAGTCGAATAGCGATGGAACTCCATTTTTTCCAGAGCCTGCCGTAAAGTATTATCTTCCTCGAGAAAAGCTACGTCACATTTGGGCGTAAGGAAGAATAGAATATTCATTAGATATTTCCTCCAAATAAAACAAAAAGTCAACCTTTCATATATTACCACATTATGCATAAAAGTCAGCAGTGAATGAGGTAAAAATTATTAAAATTTACTAAAGTGACGGTGATAATATTAAGGATATGTTCAGTTAACAAACATATTTTTTGACAAGAACCTTAACAAATAGTAAAATTAAACTTTGCAAAATTATTTGAATAGATGCTTGAAAAATAAGAGTTAGTGCGGCAGGAAACGGTTAAAGATTTCATGCCGTGGGAGAAGAATATGACTGAAGAAGTAGTATTGGAAAGACCTGCAGATAATACCCCGCCTGAGGAATTATACGAAAGTCTCATAAAGACTATTAAGTCCTACCATCCATCGGGGGACCTCAGCATGGTGGAGAAGGCCTACAGGGTCGCAAAAGAACAGCATAAAGACCAGAAGCGTAAATCGGGTGAACCTTATATCATTCACCCTATTTGTGTTGCCATAATACTTGCCAACCTTCAGATGGATAAAGAAACCATAGTTGCAGGTCTTCTTCATGATGTTGTTGAAGATACAGGAATGACTCTGGATGAGGTTTCCAAGGAGTTCAACCCGGATGTGGCGCTTCTTGTGGATGGTGTTACAAAGCTGACTCAGTTGAATCTGAATACTGATAAGGTTGAGATGCAGGCCGAGAACCTTCGTAAGATGTTCGTATCTATGGCAAAGGATATCCGTGTTATCATCATTAAGCTTGCGGACCGTCTTCATAATCTGCGTACTCTGGAATATCAGACTCCGGAAAAGCAGAGAGAGAAAGCCAGAGAGTCCCTGGAGATATATTCACCTCTTGCAGAGCGTCTCGGTATCAGTAAGATAAAGATCGAGATGGATGACCTGTCTCTCAAATACCTGGAGCCGGACGTTTATTATGATCTTGCAGCTAAGGTTAATCTCAAGAAGGAAGCGAGAGAGGAAAGAATCAAGAATATCGTTACGGAGGTTTCTTCCCATATCACAGAGGCAGGTATCGATGCGGATATCAACGGTCGTGTTAAGCATTTCTTCTCAATATATAAAAAGATGGTCAACCAGAACAAGACCATCGATCAGATATATGACCTTTTTGCAATCCGTATCATTGTTGATACAGTAAGGGACTGTTATGCATCACTGGGTGTTATCCATAAGATGTATACCCCTATTCCGGGACGCTTTAAGGACTATATCGCCATGCCTAAGCCCAATATGTATCAGTCCTTACATACAACTGTCATAGGCCGTGACGGCGTGCCCTTTGAGATCCAGATACGAACCTTCGAGATGCACCGTACCGCTGAATTCGGTATCGCTGCACACTGGAAATATAAAGAATCCGGCGGATCAAAGGAAAGTGTAGCCCAGAATGAAGATGTAAAGATGAACTGGCTCCATGAGATCCTTGAGTGGCAGAAGGATGAGTCTGACTCCAAGGAATTCATGAATATGGTCAAGTCGGATCTTAACCTGTTCAATGAAAATGTTTACTGCTTTACTCCCTCTGGTGATGTAAAAAATCTTCCGGCCGGATCCTGCCCCATTGATTTTGCTTATGCGATACACTCTGCTGTTGGCAATAAGATGGTGGGAGCAAAGGTTAATTCAAAGCTTGTTCCTGTGACCTACAAGCTCCAGAACGGAGACAGAGTTGAAGTCATTACTTCCCAGAATTCACACGGACCAAGCAGAGACTGGCTTAAGATCTGTAAATCCACTCAGGCAAAGAATAAGATCAATCAGTGGTTTAAGCATGAACAGAAGGATGAAAACATTGACCATGGTAAAGAACTTCTGTCAAACTATGCGAAGTCCAGAGGTTACAATCTCAGTGAGCTCACAAAGCCTGAGTATATAGAAGGTGTTATCAGAAGATACAGCTATATCGACTGGGAAGCGGTTCTTGCTTCTGTCGGAAGAGGAGGCATCAAAGAGTC